>NZ_CEZPJD010000028.1:0-4909 GCF_983059655.1 Okeania sp. | reverse complement strand
ATGGATAGGTTGAATTTTTATATGCAGTAGGCGTTCGCGGAGCGTTGCGTCAGCAGTATCGCTATATATATCGTCTACGATCTTTTCTTAAATACTAAAAATACTGAGGCATCTGAGGAAATAAAATATGACAATACAACTTCCCTTGTCCCAAACTAGCTCAGAAATAGTTTATCCAGATAGTGATGGCCAACCTATGTCAGATAATACAATTCAATTTCGTTGGATTACAGTTATTCATTACAATTTAGCTTGGTTATTTGCAGATAATAATGAAATTTTTGTGGCAGGAGATTTGCTTTGGTATCCGGTAGAAGGTAATAATAAATTACGACAAGCGCCAGATGTCATGGTAGTTTTTGGAGTGCCGAAAGGAGACCGAGGTTCTTATCAACAATGGAAAGAAAATAATATTGCTCCACAAGTAGTATTTGAGATTCTTTCTCCAGGAAATACACCCAAAGAAATGGAGCGTAAATTATTATTTTATGACCGCTATGGAGTGGAAGAATATTATGTTTATGACCCGCAAAAAAATAGTTTAACGGGATGGTTACGCTCAGAACTTTTCCTAGAAAGAATTGATGAAATAAATGGCTTTGTTTCGCCTCGGTTAGGAATTAAGTTTGAGTTAACAGCAGAAACACTAATGTTGTACCGTCCTGATGAACAACCATTTACAGATTATATGGAAGTGCAGCAACAATTGGAGGCAACAGAAAATCGTGCTTTAGAAGCAGAAAATCGTGCCCTTTTTGCTGAAGAAGAACTTCAACAGGAACGTCAAGAGAAGGAAATTGCTCAAGAACGTGCAAAACGCTTAGAAAAATTATTGCGAGAAGCGGGGATAGATCCTGAAACCAATGGATAGGTTGAATTTTGAGATGAAGTGGAATGGTGCCTTACGTTACCACTAACGCACCCTAAATAATGTGAGGAAATAAAATATGACAATGCAACTTCCCTTGTCCCAAACTAGCTCAGAAATAGTTTATCCAGATAGTGATGGCCAACCTATGTCAGATAATACAATTCAATTTCGTTGGATTACAGTTATTCATTACAATTTAGCTTGGTTATTTGCAGATAATAATGAAATTTTTGTGGCAGGAGATTTGCTTTGGTATCCGGTAGAAGGTAATAATAAATTACGACAAGCGCCAGATGTCATGGTAGTTTTTGGAGTGCCGAAAGGAGACCGAGGTTCTTATCAACAATGGAAAGAAAATAATATTGCTCCACAAGTAGTATTTGAGATTCTTTCTCCAGGAAATACACCCAAAGAAATGGAGCGTAAATTATTATTTTATGACCGCTATGGAGTGGAAGAATATTATGTTTATGACCCGCAAAAAAATAGTTTAACGGGATGGTTACGCTCAGAACTTTTCCTAGAAAGAATTGATGAAATAAATGGCTTTGTTTCGCCTCGGTTAGGAATTAAGTTTGAGTTAACAGCAGAAACACTAATGTTGTACCGTCCTGATGAACAACCATTTACAGATTATATGGAAGTGCAGCAACAATTGGAGGCAACAGAAAATCGTGCTTTAGAAGCAGAAAATCGTGCCACTGTTGCCGAAGAACGTGCCAAACGCTTAGAACAATTATTACGAGAAGCAGGGATAGATCCAGAAAGCAATGGATAGGTTAAATTTTGAGAGAAAATAGGCGTTCGCGGAGCGTTGCGTCAGCAGTATCGCTAAATAATTTTTAGGAGTAAATTTTATGAAAATTAAAAATTTTCTGAATCTGACTTTTTACAGTATCTTTTGGGTATGGAACTTGACATTTTTGGGAGCTGTATATTTCTGGATTTTACCAACTATTGGATGGTCTTTAATTGAAGATACTTTCTCTGGTTTAATTCCCAGTCAATTTTTAATTACTTTTATTGGAATAGTAGCAATTCCCACTATTTTTACTATTATTGGTGGATGGCGTTTTCGGAAAGAACCGCTGCAATTAATTCGTTTATTTTATGGGGTTGAAGCTCCCTTATTTTTACTCTGTCTTTTACGTTTATTCGTACTACGAGAACTTACTCAAGCTAGCACTTTAATTTTAGCCACAATCTTCATTAGTATTATCGCTTTTGCTCTAGAAATGTTACATGGTTATGCTTATAGAAATAGATTAGTATCCTGGCTACAAATGTTTGCCCACACCCTAATATTATTAACAGGTTTATATGTAGGAGTATTACTACTATTTTATGCAGTGCCAGTATCCGTAATGTTAGTACGAGAATTTTTCTCATTTTACTGGCTTCGAGGAATTATTTCTGAGTTAACTTACTCTCCTGGCTATGTATTTAGATTATTCTTCCTTTTATTTATATGGGCTTTAACAACAACTTTATTTGTATTTATGCCCTCAGCATTAGCCAGTTTATACGTTCATTCTGGACAAAAAATACTCAGAACATTTGCTAATCAACATGGTCATCAACGTACATTTCAGGGAATTATTGCGGTAATAACTGCTTGGATGATTCTATTTGTTTCATTTCAACAACAACCCCAAGTTGTAGCCTTTCAAATGTTAGATTTACCAGTCAGAGATGAAGGCGATCGCCAAGAACTTTTAGCTAATTCTAATTTAATTAAAGATGGATTAATCAATGCCTATTTATCCTCATATCGTTATCTCGGTACGGCTGCCCAAAGTAACCAAATTAGAATTATGTATAGAAGCACATTCGGCTTACCAGAATCTATCGTTCAATCATTACAAAATTACTTCAATCATCTAATTTCACCATTCTTATATCAAGGATCTTCTAAAGATAAAGAAAAAGCAGGGAAACTATACAGTCAATTTTTCGATACTCCCATCCAAAAAGGAGAACAAAAAACAATTCTTAAAGCCATTCAATCAACAGCAAATCGAGATGAAGTTAAGGCTGGATTATTAAATATTGGGCAACAAAAAGTATGGCTAAAAAATCAAGAAATTACAGTGACAGAACATGGAGACTGGGCAAATATAGAACTATATGAAATTTATGAAAATCAAACCTTTGAACCCCAAGAAATACTCTATTATTTTACCCTTCCAGAAAGTGCAGTAATTACAGGTATTTGGTTAGGCGATACCGACAACTTAGAAAAACGTTTTCCTTTTAAAGTTTCGCCCCGTGGTGCAGCTCAAAAAGTTTATACTTCTCAAGTACGAAGAGAGCGACCCGTTGACCCCGCACTTCTAGAAAAAGTCGGACCTCGCCAATATCGTTTACGAGCATTTCCTGTACCAGCAAAATTGTCCGCAACCCAACGAGAAGAAAACCCCGAACAACCAACTCAAATGCACCTGTGGTTAACCTATCAAGTAATAGCACAAAACAATAGTTGGGCATTGCCCCAGTTAACAGAGAAACGCAACATATATTGGAATAAAGACACTCAACGAATGTACAACGCTGAGTTTGTCAGAAATTATCAAGAAACATGGTTGCCACCCACGGTACCAGCGATCGCCGAACAAACTCCCCGACAACATCAGGTAAATTTCCCTAACAAATATCGTATTTCTGCTCAGCCCCTAGAAACACCCGAGGAATTTTTAGTAGAAAGCGGACGTTTTGCAGTGGTGCTTGATACTTCCTATAGTATGAAAGCTCAAACAAAAGAACTCAAAAAGACAATTAACTCTTTACTGGCAAATGGTTTGGGAGACCTGAGTTTTGGTAATGGTGATGCTGACTTATATCTGACTAATGTTACGCTGCCACCCGAACGCATTGACGATATTAGTCAGTTTGATGTAGAGAAAGTCACATTTTTCGGTACACTCCAATACAAAGAAATGCTGGAACAATTCCTCCAGTTACAAGGTGACACTCGCTACAAAGGAGTAATATTAGTCAGCGATGAAGGTAGTTATGAATTATCTAGAAACAACAAAGAGATGCCAAATTTATCTGCACCTTTGTGGATGTTGCATTTAGGTGCAATGCCACCTGCTTATGATGATGGCACATTAAAATTGATTCAACAAAGTGGGGGTGGAGCAGCAACAAAACTTGCCGAAATTTTCCAACAAGTGACCGCAAAATCAAAATTTGGAGAGTCTGTCGTCAGCGTTGCTGATGGTTACGCTTGGTTTCTGGAGAAAAAATCTCGTGGGGAAACAACAGAAGATAATTTTGCACCTCTAGCAGCACAACAGTTAGTTTTGGGGTTAAGTAAAAAAATGAACTTGGAAACCCTCGATGAATTAGATACTATTCACGCGATCGCCAAAACCTATAAAATAGTTACACCTTATTCTTCCATGATAGTTTTAGTTAACGACGAACAACGGGAAGCACTCAGACGCGCAGAAGCAGCAGCAGACCGTTTTAACCGCAAAGTTGAGGATGGCAAGGAACAGTTAACCGACCCCAATAATCCGTTGCAGAATGTAAGTGTACCCGAACCTGGTATGGTATTAGGAATGATGGCAATGGGATTTTTCTTGTTTATTACGGAAAAAGCAGCTAGAAAACGTTAGGTGTGTTATTTAATACTGAATTTTGCCCCCCTAGCCCCCCAATTCTGGGGGGAACAAGAATCCATTAGCTGAAAAGGTGCTTTTGTGGTCTATAAAGAAAAGCGATCGCTAAAACCTAATTTCAATTGCTATCCTCTTTTACTTCAACTTACACCAAAGTTACCAACTAAAAAGTTACCAAGATCCAGAGCGGTGTAGTCAGTTACTCCATCGTATCCGGTTAGCTCGTTGTAGTAGTTAAAGTTGCGATCAGGTGGATTAAATCCATCCCCTGTGGAAAGGTGAGTAAAGACAGCTATTGAATCTGGAGTCCAGTCTTTATTGCTGTATAGATTAATTAAATCATCCTTGCCATCTGCATTGAAGTCACCTACTTTCCATTCCTGATGCTCCCAGTAGAACCTCAACATCTCTA
>NZ_CEZPJD010000027.1:21919-25210 GCF_983059655.1 Okeania sp. | reverse complement strand
AAAAGTATTTTTTCAGACTAATAATCTCTTTTGTCATAAAAATAGCTACCCAAACCTAGACCGCCGATAATCATTTTGTGAAGCTCAAAAAAAATCAACCGCTAATGAATTTTTCCATGTTCATATCCTCTTAAGTGTCAATCAACTGAAAAATTCTAGAAGCGATCACTATCTATATCTACAAACCCACAACAAAAACATTCATTTTCTGAAGCTCCAAAAAACAGTAATGAGAAGGATTGTTGCCTTGGCTCAAAAATTCTGATACAATTTTATTATTGGGGGTTGTTCGCCCCTAAGCATGACTTTTTATTCAACTTAAAAACACTCAGCAACTTAATAACTACCCGAAATAAAGACTAATATCTACCAAAATCACAACGCTGATATCACAAAAAAGTAGATAGGTCAACTTCGGTAAAAATGAGAAGAGAAAGATTAGTTTTCATAGTAGAGAAAAATAGGAGTGATCGCCCGACAAAACAACGAAATAATCAGTATTTGCAGCTTTAAAATCTATTCAAGTAATAACTAACCGCTGGAATTTATCACTGTTCATAGCTTACTACAAAACTGAACAAGAGCGCTAAAAATATTGAAACTTCGTTAGCCGATGTAGAAAAAATTTCTCTTTTTTTGTCAGAGATTGATGACAAATTGGAAAACAGAAAACTAAAACTGAAAAACCCACCAAATTTGATTTACTAGGGTGGGCAAAGATAGTTAAAAATAGAAAAAATTTATCACATCATCTTGTCCAATCTATTAATACGCTTCAACAATCGTATAAAAGCAAACCCCATCACAACAACCACTAAAATCAAAGCAAATGCTAGACCAGGCTGATTATTAACATAGAGAATAGTCGCCGACAAAGTAAAACCACTGATAAGCAGGGCATAATTAGTACCCATTTGCACATTACTAACCCGCCGAACCAACCTATCAGTTTCTGTAGCTCGAACCCGAACCCTAATATCCCCCTGCTCCAACTTATCAATCGCATCCTCAATACGACGAGGCAAACCCAAAGCAGTAGAACTAACCTGAGCCGCTTGACGACCTAGTTCATTAAAAATAGTATTTTGAGAATTTCCATCAGACATCAACTCCATGGCAAACGGTTGTGCCACCTCCATAAAATTAAACTCTGGGTCTAAACCCTTGCCAACCCCCTCCAAAGTAGAGAAAGCTCGCATCACAAAAGTAAAAGTTGCCGGAAAACGGAAAGGTTGGTCATAAGCAACCTCATACAAATCATCACTAATAGCTGTGATTGACTGAGCTTCAAACGGCTTATCCATAAAATTATCCAACATATATTGGATCGACCGTCTCACAGGACCCATATCTCCAGTAGGAGTTAACGCTCCTAAATCTATTAGAGAGATAATTACTCTTTCAGCATCTTTTGAAGCAATGCCATAGAGAGTTCCCATGAGTTTTTCCCGGATATTAGACTTGATTTGTCCCATCATGCCAAAATCGTAGAAAATTAATCCCCCTTCCGGACTAACAGCAATATTGCCCGGATGAGGATCGGCATGGAAAAACCCATCATTCAAAAGTTGCCTTAAGTAAGCTTCAGCCCCCATTTTAGCCAAAGCCTTGCGGTCTTGACCTGATGCTTCCAGAGCTTCATAATTACTAATTTTGATACCAGGGACATACTCTAACGTCAATACTCGTGGTGCCGAATACCGCCAATAAACTCTAGGTACTTTTACCCAGTTACATTCTCGGAAGTTACGGCGAAAGGTATCAGCATTGCGACCTTCGTTCAGATAATCTATCTCTAGCCAGAGAATTCGGCAACATTCTTCATAGATACCCAACCAATCTCGGCCGCGACCCCATTCCGGGTGGCTTTGAAAATAACGAGCTACCCCTTTAAGAATAGTTAAATCAATTTGGAATAGTTTTTTCAGCCCCGGTCTTTGTATTTTGACTACTATATCTTCACCAGAATGAAGTTGCGCTCTATGAACTTGACCTAAACTCGCTGCAGCTAGGGGGACTGGTTCAAAGCTATGGTATAGTTCATCTATCTTTTTTCCCAGGTCTTCTAATATTATTGTTTCTACCTGTTCGTACTTGAAAGCGGGGACTTTATCTTGGAGTTTTGAAAGTTCTTCGACGTACTCAACAGGAAATAAGTCTGCACGAGTAGAAAATAGCTGTCCCAACTTGATGAAGGTGGGGCCTAATTCTAGCATTGTTTCTCGTACCCAAATAGCTTGTTTCCGCCGTCTGAGATTTTTCTTTTCTTCTGTTACTCCCCCTCGGTAGCTCCAATTTTTTTTGTCTACCCATAGCCAGGTTAGCCAAGTGAGAAAAAAAGCCCAAATATCAATGTAACGACGCTGGCGAGAATAATTATCTCTATTCCAGCGATAAGCTTTATCGCTATAGGATTTTGTGGGGGCTTTGGTCATTGAGCCTCCAGTTGTATAGTTAGCTTGTCCCTTGGGGTTAATGATGTCATCAAGGAGAACAGACACAATAGCAGTATGTAATAATTAGTTATATGGTCAAAAGTAACAATAGACAAAATGAGCAATCATTTTGTCTTTAGACAGAACGACTACGATATTTTTGTAGTTCCGATCTAACTTGAGCGACTTCAGCTCTTAAGTCGTCGATTATAGCTTGTAGGTCTTTGGGTTGATAGTTTGAGTTGCTGGAGCTACTGATATTATTTTCTACTTGAGCTTCCCGGTCTGCTCTTTCTAATACTTCTTCAATGAAACTTCGCAAATTCTCTCTTTGCTCTGCATCAAATTTTCCTACTGTACTAAGGGAGTTGGTAACAACGTTTTCTAATTGTTCGTAAACTCCTTCTGCAATAGCTCTACCAACGAAAAAGGCATGAAGTGGTGATTTACTCATAATTTAAAGTTGTCTATTTTGTAAAATTTACTAATTAATTTTGATTGATATTTTCTGGAAAAGCAAGTTTAATCTTTTTTTATTTACTTAACAAGTTTTCTATTGATTTTTAAATTATGCTGTTTTATAGTTAAGCAAATTTTAATGATTTATGATTGATTTATTTACTATATACTTACTATAAAAATATCTTAATCACCATCCTTTTAGAATATCTCTAATTATTTACTTAGTTTGTTAATCTTTTCCAGTTTTTGAAACCTAATTGTCTCAGTTGGCGATTAGTACTTTCCTAATTGTAAAGTATTGTATCACATCATCTCATAAATTTCTTCATTGAATGACTGTGGCTAGATATTTGAGTTTTCAAATCAGAAAAATAATCTGGCTTAATTAATGATA
>NZ_CEZPJD010000027.1:0-21819 GCF_983059655.1 Okeania sp. | reverse complement strand
TAACTAAGTAGGTTGGCGTTAAAATCTGTCGCTATCTAACAAGATGTAAATTCGACTCAAATCAACTTTAGGTCATAGCTGGGAGTTAATTTGCAAAACTTAATGTAGTCAAGCTTTTTTGTACTTACCTACTTAAATTTCACTCAGTCAACGTGAGAAAAGACTGCTAAAAATATTTATTAAGAAATTTAATTTATCTGTCAAAAATCAAATTAATAGTAGTCATCAGGATACTGATTTTGTTGTTGATATTTTTGATAGTTATACTCAAGAGATTTAGATGGATAGTCATCAGGATAGTCTAATTTTTCTGGCAAATATATTTTTTCATTAACAGAATAACTGTGGCTAGGTATTTGAGTTTTCAAATCATAGGAATAATATGGTTTGTCTGAATCAGAATTCTCCCCATAATAGTTAGACCAACTATAAGAAGAAACTTCATCTCTGTCAACATAAGGTTTAGGTAATTTGTTCAACTTTGGTGGATTTGTAGAGTAAGTTTTTACCGAAGGAGAATCAAAAAGAGGACTAGATGGATCGTGAGTTCTGAAAGCATAATCTGACTCATTCTTCAGAGTTTCTAGTAAATTACCTGATGTCAAAGATACTGTTTTCTTGTTAGTTTTTGCATGACTATAACGAAGAGTAATATCAAAGCCTATCCATCCAAAAATCACTGCTGTAAATATAAAAACCAAGAAGATAGTTAATTGCAAACAAAGTTGATTAATCCAATTAAAATTCTTTTCTAAAGAACAATTTTTTAAAATATGAATTGGTGCTATATTATTCTTAAATTTTGATTTATTAGTAAGATTATTAGCAATTTTATTATTCATACTTAAATTAAAGTTAGTATCCATCAAGCCATAATTACCATTGATTTCACTACAGTTTTCTTTCGTCCTACCTTGTTGTTGATTTACTTCAAAAACATCTGATTTATCCAGCAGTAGTGCAAACCAATTTTCTAAATTTTGAGGTCGTTTTTGAGGGTCTATTTCCAATCCTTTGATAATAGTATTCTCAATATTTGGAGAAAGATTCGTTTCTAGTAATTTCAATTCAGTTTTATATACCATAAGTGCTTGAGGAATAGTTCCACTAAGCCTTAAAGCTCCAGGCGTAGGAGCTTTACCAGTAAGTAAATAGTATAATGTAGCAGTCAAAGCATAAATATCTGCTGCGGGGGTTAACTTTTGTTGCAGATTACATTGTTCAGGTGGTGCATATCCTACAGAGAATAAATTAGCATAAGTTTGCCTAATTCCAGCAGTTAAGTCACAAGTAATGCCAAAATCAGTAAGTATTACTGTATTAGTTCCCTCTTGCTTAATTATATTCTTAGGTTGTATATCCCGATGCAAGAAACCATTTTTGTGAACTACTGATAAGGCTGAAGCAATTTGATGTACATAATTAATAGCTTCCTTGGGATGAAGTTTATGGCCAGACTGTATTAAATCAGCCAAATTTTGACCAGGAATATAGTCCATTACCATGAAGAAGAGCTGCTCTTCCTCAAAAAAGTCCCACACTCTAACTATGTTAGGATGTCTAGAGTTTGCCAGAAGATGAACCTCAGCGATAAATTGATCCTGAAATTTAGCAAAGTCTTGATGATGGCGTATACTTTCATTCAGGGTTTTCAGGACAACAATTTGATTGTGTTGATGATGAATAGCTCGGTAGGTTACACCGAAGCACCCCTGGCCTAAGATACTATCAATAGTATATTTTCCTTTTTGAAGGACAACTCCTGGTTTAAGATTCATAAACACTAATTTTCAGAAAAGCGTTACTTGTCAGAATACAACAATATTTTTTTATTGCACTACGCATTAAGGTATTTGAAATGAATAGAAGCTGTTTGCGCAGCATTCCGTAGGAAAACCCTTTTGTATTCCTGTTGCCTTGCGCATAGCGCTATAGTTGATTCTGCTCGATTGATTATAGTTGACATTCCACCGGATAAATCCACGCGGATTCTTAAGCAGAATAAATTTGCCGGGATAAATCCACGTCAAGTTTAACCCTTAATGGCATAGCCAAAGATGCCTCTAGTCTGTCTGGGGTAAACCCATTCAGCTTACTTTTTAATCCAATATTTGCTGCTCCATTGCAGTCAGCATTAATTAATTTATTTTGCTTCGTTTTGTACAAACCACGTTTGATTCTTTTGCCACTAAAACTATATTCAGTTGAATTATGAGCATGATAAACAGGTATATTATCTCTATCCAAAAAACTAGCCTTAGATGTGTAAGACTCCTCTTGTTCTAAATAAGTTAATCCATATCTTTCACACATAGCTTTTAACTTTAATCTCAAACTATAGTGTGGTATTTGTACAAATTTTTGGTTAACTTTATTACCTAAATTGATATTTTTTCTCATTCCTGGATTAACACCTACAACAATAGTAGATATTTGATTTTGACTACACCAGTTAATTAAATACCTAACTGATTTATTCAGATAATCCCTTACTTGATTGTTTCGATTGACTGTAATGTTAATCTGTTTCTTAGTCAACCCTTTGATACTTTGTTTATCGTTTAATGACTGTAATCTAGCATTTTCCTTGTTGTACCACTGGTTGATTGATTTAAGTTTTCTCCCGTCCAAAATGAACGACGACCCAGTATTTGATACACAGGTAGCTAAATTATTTAAACCAAGGTCTATAGCTAAAGATTTATCAGTTTTTTTGACTGGTTGTGGTTCAACTTCAGTAATAAATTCAACTTCAAAAAACCTGGCATTATACCGAGGAATTACCCGGACTTCCTTAAGATTTTTATCTATTAATCGCTCCGGAAAAGGGATTTTTACTTCCCCATACTCAGCCTTAAATTTCCTAGACATTGGGATCTTAAAATATCCATCTTTGACAATAATTCGAGGTATAATCAAAGGAAAATACCCCTCTTTATGTAAGTATCTAGGAATTCGTATTTGTTCAAAGCGATACAGCCTCTCATTGGCAGCTTTTATTAAGTTGAAAAAAGCTCGAAAAGACCTATCAACAACTTTTAATGTTTGTTGTGCAATATCGGTTTGAAGTAGCTGGTAATTTTCATTATCTTTGCAGTGATGATAGTTGGATTCGTATCTAAGATACCCACCTTCTGCAAAATAAAACTGTCTCACAGAGTAAAGGCCTACATTGTACATATTTTTGGATAATCTGCACAACTGTCTGAGAGCTTTAAACTCTTGAGTGGACAAGTTCCTGATTTTGTTCTTTTGGGTCAGATACATTTCAACTATTATCGCCATATAGTATAAGTATAGCGAAAATAATTATGAAAGGCAATATTTAGACGACAGGTTAAAACCTGTTAGTTAGTTTTCACCCAGGTGTTAAAACTACCTGGTTTCTAACATCCCTAAATTTTTACGGTGAAGTTTCTCAAATTGGAAAATTTTGATATGGCATCAGGATGAAAGAAAGTAGTTAAGCACTAGCCGGAAAGAACGGAATCAGCTAATCTAAATCAGTAAGTATTAAGGGTGCTAATTTCAGTTATCAGTATTTCTGCAATAAGGAGGCTTGAAAATACGGAATTCTCTTTTTTTTATCTCCTTAAAAGGGGGAGCTTTAAACCACTATTTTTCGGTAAATAAATAAAATCAATTTTATAGATATAGATATGAGTGAAAAAAAATCTGAGTCTGTACCTCGTCTACCTGCAAAAAATTTTGTCTTAGGTTTACCGATACATTGTGTTGAAGACTACTCTGGTTATTTACTTTCTAGATTAGAGAGGGGACTGGGAACTCATGTCGTGACACTAAACGCTGAAATGGTTATGCAGGCAGAGAAAAATCACGTCTTGGCTGAGATAATCCGTGGATCTGAGTTGGTAGTTCCTGATGGGGCAGGTGTTGTTCTATACTTAAGGCTTAAGGGTAAATCTATACAGCGTTGTCCTGGTATTGAATTAGCAGAGAGTATTTTGCAGAAAGTACCAAGACAGAATCCAGACAACTTGGTATTTTTCTATGGAGGAAAACCAGGTGTAGCCATGAAAGCAGCAGACATTTGGCAACATAAAGTTTCACAATTGGCAGTCGCTTGTCAGCATGGTTATCTATCTCCGGCAGAAGAAATAGAATTGCTTGATACTCTGGCACAATTGCAGCCGAAACTTATATTTGTAGGTTTAGGAGTACCTCGTCAGGAGTTATGGATTGCAGAACATAAACATATTTGCCCTCAAGCAGTCTGGATTGGTATTGGCGGTAGTTTGGATATATGGGCTGGGGAAAAGGAAAGAGCGCCTGCTTGGTTTTGTGACAACTCTTTGGAGTGGCTGTATCGACTTTATCAAGAACCTTGGCGCTGGCGACGAATGTTGGCTTTACCACATTTTGCTTTCAGGTCTTTAATGGACGTAAAATTTTAGTAAGGGTTAAGACCATGGTAATATTTATGATTGATAATTTAACCTAATTTGTAGTTAAAAGTCAACTATAGCGCTACGTGCAACTCAGAAGTCAGAAGTAATCCCTGACTGAGTTAGAAAACCTATCAATGTCCGTGCCTCATTTGCGTAGTGCTATATTAATTTTCACTCATACCAATCATTTTGCTCGAGAGCAAGAAAGTGTTATTGAAATTTTGTGGAATTTATCAATTTTAGAAAGTAAGGAATAGGGAATAACTAAAATAGATGAGGGTATTTTGTATGCAAATTAGTCGTTATTTTTGTCTATTCTGAAGCTTTCAGTGTTTTTATTAGTCAAGTTTTTAATGATTAATATCAAATTAATATGAAGTTACATAGAATAATATTTGAATTAGATTTGAGTGTAGATCGAGACAGACAAGTTAATAAATTTAATAATTCTGTGCAACCTCACATAAAATTGGTACAAAACCTAAAACCTAAAACCTAATCCTAATCCTATGCAGTTTTATATAAAATTGGTATAAATTATCTGTAAAGCACTATAAAAAATTTAGATAGGGAAAAGCAGACAAAAAAACAATACACTGTACAACTTATGTCATATCATTTTGGTGAATTAGTATCAATAATGCTATTTCCTATAGCTAAATAAAAAAACTATAATAAAACAGCTACATGAAAAAATCTAGCGATCTATCTATCAGAGAAAGAAAAATTTAGTAAAGTACAAAGTTTTATTCATCAACCAGGAGTAACAAAATCATGAATTTTGAATATGAATACCAACGATGCTTAGAAAAACTGAAATGGGCAACTGGAAAATTAGAGGTAGAAGTTCAATCAGAAAAACTTGCTGAAATTGCTGAATTAGTTGTCCAACCAATGATGAGTCCCTGGCGTTATTTTCATACTCCAGATCATATTTTTGAAGTGGGAGGTTCACAGGATGCGATCGAAGTATTAGCTGCTTTATTCCACGATCTAGTGTATCTACAAATAGATCGTAGTGTGAATTTTAATCTCAGTTATTATATTACTCCTTATATTAAAGAGGTACAAGGAAAGTTAAAAATCAGAGAAAAAAATGAATTACCAAAAGATAAGAATTTTGAAATAATAGGATCTGTTTTTGGTTTTGTTGCTGGTCAGATTTTATTACCTTTTGGTGGGCAAAATGAGTTTATGAGTGCTGTTGTTGCGACCAAAGCAATGGAAACATTTTTGACAACTAAACATCTGTTTAAAATCGCTGCTTGTATTGAAGCTAGTATTCCATTTCAATCTATTTCAGAAGATGGTTTAACTGCTACTGAACGTCTTTATCAAAGACTTCGAGAAACTAATACTAAGTTGGATATTAATTTAAATGATGCTGAACTATATGAAACAATAAAAAAATCAGTTAGACTATCTAATCGAGATGTTATTGGCTTTGGCTCACCTAGTTCAATTTTTCTAGATAATACCTGGAATTTATTGCCAGAAACTAACCACAACCTCATCAATGGTAATTCATACACTATTTCTGAGTACCGAATTGCCTTAGAAAAAACTGAATGTTTTATTAAATCTTTAAATCCCGATTTAATTTTTCGCAAATTTGATGGAGAACCCAATGAAAAAACTTATATAAGTTGGGTTAATCAGGCAAAGAAAAATCTGGAAATTGCTAAAATTTATCTGGGAAGTAAAATTTTTACTCTAGGTTTTATTGAAGCATTATCTATGCGATTGGGCTTAAATATACCTCTTTCCACAATGATTGGAGAGTTGCCAACTCAAGGATTTGATCCGGCTCATTTAGAGAGTTTTTTACCAGATATTCATCACCCTTATCAACCTAAAAATAGTTTGGAACGTGAAGTATTAACTTTGTTGGCAGATGGGCGATGTCAAAATGCAGCTTATGATATGAGAAACTCACCATTGAGTACATTTATAGTTAAATATATGGGATTTGAAGAAGTAAAAAAACAAAGGGAAAGAATTAAGGAATTATTTCAAAAAATTATTTCTCCTGAAGATTTTATTGATGGCTGTAACCAAAATTTAGTGAAAATGATTATTGATGGAATTTTAGAATTATTTGAGAGTCGTAAGCAGGCAATTAGTGGGGTGAAAAAAGGCAATTGTATTCACTGGAATAAATATGAATAATACCAGTAATTTCATGTATATTTGAATCATAAAAATTTCATGGAATAGGGAACTAGGGAATAGGGAGAAATTTATCAAAGATAATATTTTTACCAAGAGAAAAAGAATATTCTTTTCCTACAGTCTACTCCTTGAACTATAGATGCTGATAACTGAAATTACCCTTGGCTAATTAATGATACTCGATATAATAGACTTCTCTAAAAAAACAAAATAAAATCAATTACTATTCATAAATTATCAATTGTACAATGTCTGGATGATCGATGCTCTAAGTATAATAATACTAGATTCACGCAAAGGTAGTTATATTATGTCCGGTTGAATAGTTACACTTCGGAGGAGGGAAGGCAGAAGGCAGAAGGGAAAGAAAAGTTGAAAGGGAAAAAGTTTTTTTATAACTCATTATCCGGACATGATATGACATATTAATTTGCGATCTATTCTTACAATAAAAAAATGTAAATTACTATAAATTATAAAATTCAACCTTATTTCCTTATTGTGTAGATGAGGAAATAAGGTGTAGAAGAGATGACAAGCGAGTATTTTTGATAACTGGATTTAGTATAATAAACTTTTTCGCGTACTATAATTGTAAAATTAGAAAGAAATTAAACTAGGGTAATATAGTCTTTTTAAAAAACTGTAAAAATATGACTGAAATAGCAGACGAACTGCTCAAACAGGGGATTTCTCAATATCAAAATTATGAGTTTGAAGCAGCTTTAGCATCTTGGCAACAGGCATTAGTTATCTACCAAGAAATTTCTGATCGCCGTAAACAAGCTACAGCCCTAGGAAATATAGGTGTTGCTTATGACGCATTATTAGACTATCACTCAGCAATAGAATATTATCGGCGACACTTAAATATAGCCAGAGAAATTCAAGACCGAGAAGGAGAAGGAAAAGCCTTAAATAATTTAGGAAATACTTATTATGCTCTAGAGAATTATTCAGAAGCAGTCGCATATCAACAAAAATGTTTGACGATCGCTCAAGAAATGCAAGACAAACTTGGTTGTGAACAAGCCTACTCCAGTTTAGGCATAGCTTATCATGGTTTGGGAGAATTTGCCCAGGCCAAAGAATGTTATCAACAACAGTTAGCTTTTGCTAAAAAAATAGGTAATTATGCTAGCCAAGGGGATGCTTTATTTAATCTCCGGTTAGTATTCCAATCAATGGAAGATGGTGGAAAGGCAGAAGAATGTAGACAACAACAAATAGCGATCGCCAAAGAATTATTATCAAAGCAACTTGGCAATAATTTTACAGAAATTGCTCAAACTGTAGCTCTAGATGTTACGGCAGATTTTGTAGGTAGCGATCTAAGTAGGATAGACCTCCAATATGCTAATTTTGTTGGAGCAGACTTACAAAAGATCAATCTCAGTGGTGCTAACTTAACCCTTGCAGACTTAAGTGGAGCTAATCTTAATGTTGCGAATTTAAGTAAAGCTAATCTCTGTAATGCTAATTTACGAGATGCTAAACTTGTAGAAGCTTATCTCAAAGATGCAGATTTACGGACAAAATTACCTCGTGCCGATTTAAGCAATGCGAACCTCAGTGGTGCTAACTTGAGTAGTGCTTATCTGCCCAATGCTAAGTTAGTCAATGTGGATCTAAGTAATGCTTCTTTACAAAATGCTGATCTTAGTGGAGTTAATTTAAGTGGGGCCAACTTACGCGGAGCTAATTTAAAACGGACAGATTTAAAAGATGCAATTTTAGAGAAGACAATATTTGCGCAAAATATAGGTATTTCTGAGCATCAAAAACAAGAGTGGGTGGCACGAGGGGCATTGTTTGAAATTTCAGAATAGAAAATAGCGCTGCTGATGTTTACTACTCCCTGACTCCCTGCTCAATAAAATGTAGAAAAGTTTTTGAGAAATTAGACATCTGGCGATCGTCAAAAATTAAATCAATTCCATACGCATAAATCATCAATTATTTTCCCCTACTCCCTACTCCCTACTCCCTCTTTTCCGGAGAGGTCTATTGTATAAAAACCTCCACACTCCACATCTCCCACCCTAATTTATCCCGCAAATATGCAACGCCAGATTTATCTATCTCCTGAATTTTGACTCCTGAATTTTGACTCCTGACTCCCGACTCCTAACTCCTAAGAGTGAAAACTGCTATAACAATTAAAAATATCGCTGAGAAAATTGTTGATTCTATGACTGCTATTGAAGGATTATGGCCTCATAATATTAGCCCCAACCGACTTGCTGTGCTAGAAAGAAAATTGGTGCTTTGGTCGCGATCGCAAAAATTTAACTCTAATTTAACTTCTGAGTCATTGCAATACAAATCTTCAGAGGAATTACAAACTTTGATATTATCTGCAACTTCTGCAGGTTGTGATTTTTCAGAGTTTAGAATGATAATCAAGGGTGTGGTTGAAGCTGATACAGAAAATTTACTGGAGTTAGCAAATCTCGCTGGTATAAATCCTACTTTAGATTTTGCAGGAGCTAAGTTATTAGGAGTTAATTTATGTGGTGTTGATTTGAGTGGTGCAAACTTGCATGAAGCTTATCTAAGGGGTGCAGATTTAAGTGATGCAGATTTGAGTGAAGCTAATCTTGGAAAAGTTAACTTAGGTGGAGCAGATTTGAGCGGGGCATTGTTAAGTAATGCCGATCTAAGTGAGGCAAACTTGCACCGTGTTAGTCTTGCTTTAGCAAATCTGAGTGGGGCAAATCTGAGTGGGGCAAATTTGAGTGAGGCAAATTTGAGCAATGCCAATTTAAGTGATGCAGATTTGAGTAATACTAATTTAACTAATGCCGATCTAAGTCAAGCTGGATTAGCATTAACAAATTTAAAAGGAGCTAATTTTCAGAATACAAAAGTAGAGAATGCTAGGTTGTGGCATGATTCTGGTTTATCTGATGAAATTAAGCAAGATTTAATTAGTCGTGGAGCGTTTTTTGAAGATGATTAGAATCAGAGAAAAAAATCATCGGCGTTGCTGAAGTGCTTGTATGATATTAATCTAAATTATTTAGGAGTCAGGAGTCAGGAGGGAAGAAAGAAGAAAAAATAGGAGTAGAAGGAGAAAGTTTTTTGTTTGCTGGCGCACAACTTTCCTGTCAGAATGAAGGGCGCAAACGTTAACACGAAGCTTTGCGTCAGCATTATCGCGGAGCGCAGAATGGAGTTTTATAGCACTCTTAATCCGGACATAATATCATACCTCAAATCACCAATGCCAAATTATCTAATTAATAATTATCAATTTTATTGACTTTGTCTTTTTTCCGAGATGCTTCTGTTTATCCTAGCAGATCGTTGTTTCAGTAATTTTTGGGAGTGCGGATGAAATGGTAAAAGTCAACCACAATCAAGTTGACTAGATTATAATTTTATTAGTCAAAGTGTAAT
The DNA here is from genome assembly GCF_983059655.1 of Okeania sp. Classification (NCBI taxonomy): domain Bacteria; kingdom Bacillati; phylum Cyanobacteriota; class Cyanophyceae; order Oscillatoriales; family Microcoleaceae; genus Okeania; species Okeania sp. Next base: position 11,836 of record NZ_CEZPJD010000027.1, on the reverse strand, counting down.
TATTCAAAATTATACTTGACTAAATTAACTCCAGAGATCGCCTTTCAATAACATCATATTAGTAGTGTTAAAGAATAACTTTATATGGCTAATCAAAAATCACTTGATAAACTACAGAGACTAATTAATAATAATGGCCAACCTATCAATCAAAAATTGACTAACAATTTTACTGGTATAAATCTTGAGTGTGCTGACCTGAGTCTTTGCGATCTAAATGATATTAATTTCACTGAAGCTATTCTCAAGGATGCTTATCTACTTTGTGCCAACCTAAAAAGAGTTAATTTTAGTCATAGCGATCTGAGCTATGCTAATCTAAGTGGGGCAATAATGTGGTTTGCCAATCTTAATAATGTTAATTTAAAGAGCGCAGACCTTAGAGGGGTAAGTTTGATAGGTGCTGACCTCAAAGGTGCTAATTTAGAGAGTGCTAATCTTTGGCGTAGTGAAATTACAGATGCAAAACTAATTCAAGCTAATTTAACTAAGGCTAATTTAATTTTTACTAATCTCAGAAATTCTAATCTCACAGATGCTAATTTGAGTCATGCTCAACTTGATGAAGCAAATATCAGCGAAGCTAATCTCGCAAATGCTAATTTTAGTTATGCTAATTTGACAGATGTTAACCTTAAAGACTCTAATTTAAAAGGTGCTAATTTGTTTAAAATTAACATTGCCAGAGGTCTATTGAATCGAGCTAATCTAGAAGGTGCTAATCTAGAAGGTGCTAATCTAGAAGGTGCTAATTTAAGTGATGCTAATCTTAATTACACAAATTTGATGAATGCTAACTTAAATCATGTTAATTTCAGGGGAGTAAAAATTAATTATGCAACAAAATTAGATGAGAAATGGTATCTTGTTTGGGATATTGTGAATCATGGCGCTTATGGTAGAACATTAAATAGTATTGACCTTGAATATGCCAACCTGAAAGGTGCTAATATAGGAAATGCTAATTTAACAGATGCTAACTTCAGATATGCTAACTTCAGATATGCTAACCTCAGCAATACAAATCTTTCTAATAGCAAATTAACTAATGCTAATCTGACAGATGTTAATTTGATCAAAGCTAATTTATCTAATTCTAATATGCAAGGTGCTGACTTAAGCAACACTTTATTATTTAATGCAAACTTAAAAGGTGCTTCATTAAATGAAGCTAAATTGCTAAAAGCACAACTGTGTGATGCAGAGTTATCAAATGCCAAATTAAAAAAGGCAAATTTGATGGATGCTAACTTAAAAAATACTAAGTTATTGAAAGCTGATTTAAGAGAAATTAACCTAGAAGGTGCAGAATTAGAAGGAGCTATTTTTGGTGAAAATTTAGGAATTACTGAAGAAATGAAACAGGAGTTAGTTAAACGTGGAGCTATTTTTCGGGATAAATATTAATGGTTAATTTAGGAGGAGTCAGAAATTCCTACGGATGCTCCGCAAACAGAATTCAGAATTCGTATGGGAATAGCTTCAATACCAGTTTTTAAGTCGTAATATCATGTCCGGTTGAATAGTTATACTTTGGAGGAGGGAAGGCAGAGGGCAGAAGGCAGAAGGGAAAGAAAAGTTTAAAGGGATAAAGTTTTTTTATAACTGATTATCCGGACATGATATCAATTCTCTTTTGTGTCAAAGGAACATTTCCGGCAAAATCTTTTTATTAACACTTATTATTCGTAACATTCTTTTTTCAAATTGGTATAAAATTAAAAGCAATAGCTGTTTGCGCAGCATTCCGTAGAAAATTATTCTGTAATTATTTGACTAAATTTTCAATTGAATCAATATCACTAGGTAATTCTTTAGTCAAAACTTCAGCACCATTTGCAGTCACTAAAACATCATCTTCAATTCTAATACCTCGAACATCATCAAATTTTTCTAAGTTTTCCCAATTCACAATATCTTGATATTTTTGACGCATTTCTTTGTTGTTTAAAATACCTGGTACTTGATAAAAACCAGGTTCAATTGTGACTAACATTCCGGGAGTTAATGGACGATTTAATCGTAGAAAACCTAAACCAAAACGACTACTACGCTCCCTACCTATTTCATATCCAGCTAAATCTCCAAAATCTTCCATATCGTGAACATCTAAACCTAATAAATGACCGATTCCATGGGGAAAAAATAAGGCATGAGCATCCATTTCTACTAAGTCTTCTGTTTGACCTTCTAAAATTCCTAAATTTACTAATCCTTCCGCAATAACTTGAGCTGCTAATAGATGAATATCTAAATATTCAATACCAGGTTTTATTTGAGCAATACAAGTATCATGGGCAGCTAAAACTACATCATAAATATCTCGTTGGGTGGGAGAAAATTTACCAGAAACAGGCCAAGTTCGAGTCACATCACTCGCCCAACCTAAACTTGTCTCTGCTCCCACATCTGCTAATAGTAAATCTCCTGTTTGTAGAGGGTGATGATATTGTTCATTGTGCAAAACTTCTCCATGTACAGTCACAATACTGGAGTAAGCACAAGTCATATTATCGGAGATAATAATACTCTCCATTATGCCTCGGATATTAGACTCAAATTTAGCATTTTTGGTAGCTGCCATTCCAGCTTTGTGAGCTTCTACAGTTACTGCTACTGCTTGTTTTATTTCTGTTAAAGCTGTGGCATCTTGGCTAAGTCTTAAAGAGATAATAGCTTTTGTTAATTCTAAGTCAATTTCTTTGGGTTTATTAGGTGCATAAATATCTCTATTCAGAGTTTGAAATTGTATAGTTTGAGTAGGAGAATTTTGCACAGAAATAGTCGCAGCATTTGTGGTATGATATTTCAATTCTTGCATAGGAAAAGCAGCATCGGCACCAATAATTTCAGCTAAGAAATCGCGGGTGGGCATTTCTCCATGCCAAAGTTGACTACTAGGTGGTGCATTATCCATAAATAGTTCTAATTTTTCTCCATCTAAATGTATAGCAGCATCTTCAATAGGTAGTCCGGCAAAATAGAGAAAATGACTGCTAGGACGAAAGGGAAAAGTATTAGCTGGAAAGTTGCGGGGACTGGGATTTCCTGACCAAAGTATAACGGGAAAATTGATTAATTTGGCTAATTTTTGTCGTCGGTTACGGAGTGTTTTTGCTAGAGAATTTTGTAAGTTAGGAATGTGCATGGGAGTTATTTATATAAAGTAAGAAAGAAGGAAGAAGGAAGAGGGAAGAAGAAGGAAATAATGATATCAATAAATAGCTTCTAATTTCCTTTTTGCAGTATTATTTTTGATGATTGGTATCACAAATAATAGAGAAGTTGAAAAAATATCTGTAAGCATTCAGCCGTCAGCTATCAGCTAGCCTCCTCCGGAGGACCTGCGAACTTCAGCTATTGCTCTTAGTTTAGGATAAAAGTAATATTTAATTGTCTTACTACAAAAGTTGGCTCCTTTGCTTTTAAAGTCTATATTAATATTAAACACTGTCTTAATCTTAAGAGACTCTTGTTGCTGAAAGCTGACAGCTAATAGCTGTTTGCGCAGCATTCCGTAGGAAATGCTTACAAATATCTAATTTATTATTATAGCAGGTGAAAAATTTACTATACTACTTATTACTAAGAAATTATCACTAGAAAAGGTCAATTCTCTGATATTTATCCTAGTCAATACAGTAAAAAGCAAAATCAACTAGAAATAAAAAATGTCAATTATAAAATTTTTGATGATTACGTCAATGTTTTTATTAACAACAGTAGTTAGTATATATGAAGCTAAAAATAATAAGAGTCTTTTCTCTCAAAATAATTATTTCCAATTAGCTCAAGCTAACTCAGCCGAAAATTTACAGAATATTATTGGGGAAGATGCACAAGTAGAAAAAGTAGTAGAAGGTTTCAAATTTATCGAGGGGCCTGTCTGGCATCCTGACGGTTTTTTACTATTTAGCGATATTCCAGAAAATACAATTTATCAATGGCAACCTAATCAAGAAGTCAAAGTATTTCGTCGTCCTTCCGGGAATGCTAATGGTAATACACTAGATTTACAAGGAAGATTAATTACTGGCGAACATAGTAATCGTCGGATATCAAGAACTGAAAAAGATGGAAAAATAATTACACTTGCTGATGAATATAACGGCAAACGTTTGAATAGTCCCAATGATTTAGTTGTCAAATCAGATGGAAGTATTTATTTTACCGACCCTCCTTTTGGAATTAAATCAGAACAGGAAGAATTAGGCTTTTATGGTGTTTATAAGATTGCACCAGATGGTAAGTTAACTTTATTAATTGATGATTTTATTCGCCCTAATGGGATTGCTTTATCACCTGATGAAACTAAACTTTATGTTAATGATTCTCAAAAAGGTCATATTCGTGTTTTTGATGTTAAGTCCGATGGAAATCTAGAAAATGGCATGATTTTTGCTGAGTTAAAAGACTCTAAAAAAATAGGTGTTCCTGATGGTATGAAAGTAGATTTGCAAGGAAATCTTTATAGTACAGGACCGGGAGGAGTTTGGGTTTTTGCTCCATCAGGAAAGTTATTAGGAATTATTGCCGTACCAGAAAGAGTTACTAATTTAGCATGGGGAAATGATGACTATAAAACTCTTTATTTAACAGCTAGTAAAAGTCTCTATCGAATTACTCTTAAAGTTGCCGGAGTTAGACCATTTCACTAAAATCAGAAGTCAAAATTCAAAAATTAGAAGTGATATTAATGGAAATTAAAACCTCTACTTTACAGTAATTTTAGCTTATTATTTGACTTCATCAGTTACCAACTATTTGTGACATTTTTTAAGTGAATTGGTATGTAAGTATTTCCTACGGAATGCTTTCCTACAGGATGCTACGCAAACGCAAACAGCCTTCAGCTATAAGCATTTCAGTTATTGCTTTTAGTTTTATATCAAAGCTTTACTAATTGAGGGAGATAAAAAGAAAATTTTTCCTTTTAGTCAATTCTCTTCTTTTAAAGGAGAGGTAATTGTTAATTATTAATTGTTAATTGTTGAACCTACTACCTAGCACTTATTAAATCTTTACAGCCAAATTAATGTTAAATAATTATCTATCTAAAGCATCACATCAAGCAGTATTTCTTGGCTATAACTTTTTACCAATAATTACTTGGAAAGTATTATCAAATCCTGCTGCTGAAATTGTGGCATTTTTCAACAACTATCGTATTCATAAACAGATTAAATATTTGACTGTCAATAACTACGATTTAAAATTAGACATTTATCAGTCCCTCACCACTAAACCCCACCCAGTAGTTATTTTTATTCACGGTGGTGGTTGGGTAGACCGCCCAAAAGAAGTGGAACTATTTTTTTTATTACCATATCTGAAAATGGGTTTTTCCATTGTAAATGTGGGGTATCGTTTGGCAGCACAGTCATTAGCACCCGCAGCAGTAACAGACTGTCAATCTGCTTTACGTTGGACGATAAAAAATGCCCAACAGTACAATTTCGATCCTGAAAAAATCATTGTCAGTGGCTTTTCTGCCGGAGGTCATTTAGCCATGACAACTGCTATATTACCTACTTCTGCTGATGAAGACTTGAAAGTAGCTGCGGTAGTCAATTGGTATGGCATTACGGATGTCAAAGATTTACTTGAGGGGCCTAATGTTCGAGATTATGCTCTGGAGTGGATGGGCAACCAGAGCGATCGCTTGAAAATTGCCGAGGGTATTTCTCCAATTAATTATGTACATTCTGAACTCCCACCAATTTTTACCGTTCACGGCGATGCCGACTTAAGTGTCCCATATAATCATGCTGTGAAATTTCACCAAGCACTTAATCAAGATAATGTACCAAATCAATTATTAACTATTTCAGGAGGTGGACATGGAGGATTTAGTTATAGTCAAAATCTTAAAGTTTATAAACATATTGAAGCTTTTTTCATAAAAAATGGTTTATTAAGTGATTAATAATTAGGTGGTAGTGAATAGTCATAATAAAGGCCATATTGACGGTTTTGAACTACTCCCAATTCCCAATTAATATTTCTTTACCATTAATTCCGAGTACCATCTAATTAACTGCCAAAATGTCTGGAAAAACCAGAAAAAATTGAGGCAGTGTTGTTAACCTCAATCAATTAAGACAAATGTTATATCTGAGTGAATTTTCAGTAGTTAATTCAGCAGTTGGTATGATGTTACCAATTTTTTTAGCACAGGAAACAATAACTCCACCACCAGAAATAGACCCAGCTATGGTTGATGGTTTGATGACTGCTATAAACTTAGCTTCTATTGTGGGATACTTAATAATGGCGTTTTTCTCTTATAAAATTTACTAAAAGTTAAATGTTGAAGATGCTTGGTTTGCTTGGATTCCAATTTTAGGTACATACATTACTTTCAAAGCTGCTGATGAGGAAAAACCTGTACTATGGACAATTTTATCTTGTATTCCATGTATTAATATCATTGCTGCAATTAAATCAATTATGGCTTGGGTGAAAATTTTTAATAAATTAGAGAAGTATCCCTGGTTACTGTTGATATGTATCATTCCTTTTGCAATTTTCTTTGTCTTTGGATATGTAGCATTTAGCTAATTTTTTAAAACAAAAAGAAGTAGTAATATTGATTAACTACAGGAGTAATCTAAACAATGTTCAACCTTAAATACAGGAAAGTAATTTTTTTGATTCTTATTGCTATTTTGGCAGGAGGATCGATGGCTGCTTATTCTCAATCAGAGACTAATTTTTTGCTCAAAACTGTAGAATTAGTTATCTTTCAACAAGCAGCAACAATTATAATTTATCTCAGTTGTTTTGGTTGGGATATATTGCGTAGTCGATAAATAAATTGAAATGCAAAAGTTTTCTGAATTTTTATCAGATAAAGAGCGATGTCAGCGATATGTTTATCTAGCGATCGCTCTTCTTCCTATTATTGGCAGCTACTTATTTAATTTTGGTTTGAAAATACCATTTCTAGGATGCCCACTCTTACGTTATATTGGTATTCCCTGCCCTGGATGGGGGTTGACCCGCTCCCTGATGGCAGTTGCACGAGCAGATTTGAGTCAGGCGATCGCTTATCATTTATTTGGGCCTGTATTTTTTGCTGCGTTTGTAATTGCAATTTTACATATTGTTTTGGAATTAATAAATAATCGAAAAATCCGAACATTTTATTTACCTTTAATTCAAAATAATCATTTTCAGATTTTTTGTTTTCTAGTTTTATTTGGTTATCATGGAACACGACTACAAGAATTGTGGAAAACTGGAGACATTTATAATTTTTTGATTCATTCGACACTACTGGGAAATTTATTATTTGGGGTTATTAGTGTAAGTTTGGGGAGATAGGGAGATGGTGAATCTGGAGGGAAAATTTCTACCTTTTTCTCCTATTATATTTCTCTAGCTCCTGACTCCTTTACCAAGATACAATAAGGGTTTTATAACTGTTTTAATATGAAATATCAAAAAGAATTATACGAATAATTTAGCTGGTTAAAAAACTTTACCCATAAATGTATATTTGACTAAAAACAGAGTTTTACTCTAATATAAATCTCCAGAAAAGAGGGAGTAGGGAGTAGGGAGAAATAATTGATGATTTATGTGCGATAATTAATTTTATTTTTGATTATTGGAGATGCTAATAGACATCTCCGAAAAAGATATAGACTTTTTGTAAAAGCAGAGCATAGGGAAGAGATTTTTATGCAAAAACATGGAAAATGATTTTTTGAGTTACTTTTACAACCCTAGTTTATAGCAAATATAAGTTTATTTTTTGAAGATATCTAATAAATGATATATAAGCTATTTCTTCTAACTTCTAATTTTTGACTTTTAACTTTTGACTTTTAACTTTTGACTTTTAACTCCTAACTCCTAAAGAATTAAGATTAATATCATACACTAATTCAGCAACGCCAGTATGAAAATTCTCTTAGTTGAAGATGATAAACAAGTTGCCGATGCACTATCGGAAGCATTGCGCGATCGCAATTATATTGTAGAAATTGCTCAAGATGGAACAGAAGGTTTAGAGCTGGCCAAAACTTTTACTTACGATTTAATTATCCTCGACCTAATTTTACCTAAACTAGATGGAATAACTCTTTGCCAACAGTTACGAAATTCCGGAGACAGAACATTAATTTTAATGTTGACAGGTAAAGATACTAGCGATGACCGAGTTTTAGGATTAGATGTAGGGGCGGATGATTATGTTGTTAAACCCTTTGAGATGAAAGAGTTGTTGGCCAGAATTCGAGCATTGTTACCGATAATTGGGGTCTAAAGCCCCGTCTTTCTAGGACGGCTTTTCATGCTAGTAGTTGCGCACACAGGTTTGATTTATTATAATTGTATCGTAGGATTAAAAGATAATTTTTTTTCTATGCTCATCTATGAAATGAAAATGCAAGGCACACAAAGCCAGTATCTGAAGCTAGATTTAGCTATTAGAACTGGTAGATTTGTGCGCAATAGCATGATCAGAGCTTGGATAAATAGAGATATTCAAAGTCGTAATGATGCCTACAAATACTGTACAAAATTAGCTCAAAATCCTGAATTTCCTTGGGTTAAAAAACTAAATTCTATGGCTAGACAAGCTCATGCTGAAAGAGCATGGGCAGCAATAGAAAGGTTTTATCGAAACTGTAAAGCTAAAACCCCTGCAAAAAAAGCGGTGCGACCCCGCGACGACGGAAGTCGCAAGCGGTCGGACCCCGCGCCGCCGTCAGGCGCAAGCGGTGAGACCCCGCGCCGCCGACAGGCGCAAGGGAATGCTCACCAAGAGAGGGAACGCCGACCAAGAGAGGGAATGCGCACCAAGAGAGGTTATCCCAAGTTTCCTTCGGAATGCTGCGCAAACAAAAAATACCAAGTACGAGACTCAGTTGAATACAAAACTAGCGGATGGAAATTATCAGAAGATAGACACTATTTAACTTTCACTGATGGCTTCAAAGCAGGTGCTTTTAAACTTTGGGGTAGCAGAGACCTTCATTTCTATCAACTCAATCAAATCAAACGAGTAAGAGTAATCAGAAGGCATGATGGCTACTACGTTCAATTTTTGATAGACCATACTAGGGAGGAAAGAAAGCAACTTACAGGGCAGCAATTAGGCTTAGATGTTGGTTTAAATCATTTCTATACTGACTCTCACGGAGAAAAAGTAGATAATCCGAGGTTTTTGAGAAAAGGCGAAAGTAAAATCAAGAAACTACAACGTCGATTATCTCGCACTCAAAAAGGTAGCCAAAATAGAATTAAAGCTAGAAATAGGTTAGGTAGAGCATATCTAAAGGTTTCACGCAGACGTAACGACTGGGCTTGTAAGTTAGCACAGCGCGTCATACAGTCTAACGACTTGGTAGCGATAGAAAACCTCAAGGTGCGTAATATGATGAAAAACCATAAGTTAGCTAAATCTATAGCAGATGCAGCATGGTATAGGTTTAGAGAATGGTTGGAGTATTTTGGAAGAGTCTATGGTGTGCCTGTAGTAGCAGTAGAACCTGCATATACTTCTGTAAATTGTTCAAGCTGCGGTGAGATCGTTGCGAAGACTCTCAGCACCAGGACTCATCAATGTCCACACTGTGGTTATGTTGCTGACATGGACGTTAGCGTAGCTCCTCCGCAGGAGGAAAACGCAGCAAAAAACATACTCCAATCCGCATTGAGAAAACTATCAACTACCCTGGGGCACAGGGAAAGTAACGCCTCTGAAGAGATTGGCCTCTGCTTTGATGGAGAAATCCACAAAAGTAAGTCGGCTCGCAGAAAGAGGAAAGTCTCGCAGTGATGTGGGAATCTCCGCGCCTTCAGGCCGGAGAGGATGTCAAGACCTCAACCAACAATTTAATGACTACTTGCTCCAATTAGCAGAAGCAGCATCTCAAACCTTAGAAATTGTTAAACATGAATCTAATGAACACGAAGAAGGAGAATATGACGAAGACGAACTACCAGAAGAACATTACCAAAGTAATTATCCAAAAACTTATCCAAAACTTGCCGATCTAATGGCAGGATACGACCGCCACGGAACTCTTGCTGTTCCCAAACACCGTCTACTTTACTATGCTCAAGGAGTAGAATGGTTCGATGAAAAACAAAAATTGATAATTCGAGAAGGCGATCTGGATGTCACCTGGTCTCTATCAGATAATTTAGAACATTCCGGTAATATTCTAGAGCGAAATAAAATTCGTAGTTTGGTTCTACCTGTATTTTATACCCCCCCTAGAAGCGAGACTGAAAGACTATCGGGTTATATCCGTGCCAGTCATATTACTGGAGTGTTAGATATTCAGTTAGAAAGACTGCGATGGGGATTGATAATTGGTGGGGTAGTAGCAGTCAGCTTAACTGCATGGGGTGCAATTTGGTTAACCAACAAATCTTTACAACCTATTGCCCAAAGTTTTGAGAGACTGAAACAATTTACTGCTGATGCGTCTCACGAATTAAGAAGTCCGCTGACGGCAATTAAAAGTTCCATTTCTGTATTACAAAGTCATCCCGAACGCATCGATCCAGTAGATAAAAATAAAGTAGATGCTATTGCCGATGCTAGCTATCGCATGACACATTTAGTAGAAGATTTATTGTTATTAGCACGTCTAGATGGTTCAGTTGCGTTGATGAGTCTGGAAAAAATCCCCCTTCCCTTAGATGAAATTCTGGAAGACACTATCGAATTTGCTCGTAGTGAAGCAGAAAAAAAAGATATTGACCTTAATTCAAATCTTGATTCAGATATCTGGGTTTTGGGAGATGGGCAACAATTACAACGAGTATTTTCTAATTTAATTGACAATGCCGTCCAATATACGCCCAAAGAGGGGAAAGTCACAGTTTCTTTATTCGCTGATAATGAAACAGCAATTATTGCAGTAGAAGATACAGGAATTGGCATTGCCCCAGAAGAGTTACCCCATATATTTGAACGTTTGTGGCGGAGCGATCGTGCCAGAATTGAACGACGAGAAGGAACAGGGTTAGGCATGGCGATCGCTCAAACTTTAATTCAGGTTCATGGAGGCAAAATTGAAGTAACCAGTGCTACCGGATTTGATATTAAAGGTTTTGCGGAGCATTCCGAAACGGACTACCTCAAATCCTAGTTTTTCGTACCTCATGGGTAGTCCTGATGACATCAATTTGATGACATCAATTTGTTGATACCTGCTTATCCTCTGAGCATAGATGTGGTATTCGTGAGATTAGCAAATCTTGATAATTTTTTCCATCCTGACTTCTAACTGGAGTTTAGACTAAATAGTTGAAGATAAAATAGAGTTATTAATCTGGATATTTTTTCAGGGATCTTCATTTAAAACATAAGTTGCAAAAATGTATCCAAATTCCGCAGTTTTGTTTATTCACTCATCTCAAATAACTAGATAATATCGTAAATGTAAGTCAATTTAAAACCTAATTGGACAGGACACCATGATGAAATTACAAAATTTAAAATCTGGAAAAAATGATATTACCTTTAAATCTCAGGGACTAAACCTTTCAGCTCACCTCTACACACCAGAAGGTTTTGATTCAAATGGTAACTATCCCGCTATTGTCTTTTCGCCAGCCTTTAACCAAGTGAAAGAGCAAACCGGAGCAGTTTACGGTCCTGAGTTTGCCGAACGCGGTTATGTCACTATCGTTTTTGACCATATCGGTTATGGCGATAGCGAAGGGGAAATTCGTAACAATGAAAATGCATTTGTGAAGATTGAAAGTATCCGCGATGCGGTTAGCTTCATGGGTACACTTCCCTTTGTTGACCGTGAAAACCTCTTTGGCATCGGCGTTTGCGCATCAGGCGGTTACATGGCTTTGACTG
>NZ_CEZPJD010000026.1:0-25393 GCF_983059655.1 Okeania sp. | reverse complement strand
GCCACATCACGAAGAATATTTAAAGGTTTATGCTCCTTAATAATTTTCATCTGTTGCTGATTTTTTACTAATAAAGCACCCGCAAAACCTAAACTATTAACAGAAATAGACTGAAAACTCTCATGCGATCGCGACACAATTAACATCCATTCTCGCGTCATCAAAAGATTATAATCACCAGACTGTTTCCCACTCATCTCATCACCATCTTCTATCCCCACAGCTTTGAGTAAAGCAAAATAAGATGCCAAAATTTCACTAGCAAAGTCAACAGGGGAATTTATCCAACCAGAATCTAATTTAGCCAAAGCGTGTCGAAAAGGAAACTCAGACGTAACACCTATACCATTATCAAAGGTAGCAGTAGCGATCGCTCTTTCTATGGGTATTCTCTCTCCATCCAAAACCATTGGCAGAGGTATCATTTGTAAATGTTTATGACGTTGACTCGCACCTGCGGTTTTCCCAGCGTTGTAAAATGCCAAACCATCAAATTCTCCCATACAGCAACCCAAAGCCTGAAAGTCTTGCAAATTAAGCAAATTTTCTTGTTCCTCAAACTCTCTAGTCACAATAAGTAGATGATTATCTACAACGTTATACTTATTCAACAAACACAAATGAGTTTTAGAGATATCGGCAACAAATAAATCCTGCTCATAAGGTAGAAAGGGGTTAAAATCTTTGCCAGTCTCAGCTTTGTTTTTTTTCTGCTGTTTTTTGGCTTCATCTTTCCGGGATAAATTAGACAAAATGCGTACTAGGAAGCGAATATTATTCTGTTGCACAAACTCGTATTCAGTAGGTATAGGTTGAAGTGCACCACATTTTAGAGCATATTCAGTTTGTTGTTTCAGTTTTTCCCAGAGATTGCCCGGTGTAAGTAACAGTTGATTTTGGGACATAGATAGTTTGGATATTATAGTCATCAATCATCATACTACTGATAACTGAAACAGGCACACTACAATTCGACAAAAAAAAGACTAAAGTCTTTATATGTCAATGCTTTTAGATTAGATCGGTAAGCCCTAATTAGTTAGTAGAAAACCTTCTGCCTTCTGCCTTCTTCCCTGTTCCTTCCGCTATATAAGTCAAAAAAAAAGTCCCCTCTGGAAACAGGGAACTCCTATAAATAGCAACTACTCTTAGAGCTTGATTTCAGTATTTACCACACTAAAATGAAAGTTTTTGTTTGGATGTTCACTAACTTTATCGCTTAAGCTTTACCTAATTTTAAAGCTCAAAAGCAATAGAGTTATTAGGAATTTTAGTTTCTAGAAAAACTATCACATTAATCCCCAAGTACTTCTTCACAAAATAAGCTACTTGAATCAAAACTTTTACCTTCTCTATTTGCTCTAGCTTCTTTACTTTCTAGGATGCTGGCAACTGAACTTTTAGCAAGAGAACGAGTTGTTGCACTGGCACTTTCATTAACCCAATCATTTGCGCCAACTTTATATCTAAAATCACATTCATACTGATCATTAGCTGATCCTGCTTGTAAGAAAATACCGAGAGAAGCTAGTGCAGATAGGATTAAGTACCTTTTCATTATAAATGATCTCCTGTAATTCGGTTTACTTGCTGGATAGTTAGTTACTATCTATATTCTTTTTATATCTCTAAGTTCAGATCATTTATTGTTAACTACTATACTTTTTGCTATTTTTTTTCTCATTTTATGAGCGATTTTTGATTTGTTTAAGTATAAATTCTCAATCAAAACATGGTCATTATTAATATTAGTTTATGCTGTCTCAATATCAATAAAAATTAATAAAAAAAATCAATCTTTATGATATAATTATTCTTGATTTTTTGCTGCGATTATGTAAGTAAAATTTTACAGTTATCTACTTAAATTGTCAAGAGAATAATATGACTATTCCTCAAAAAAAAATATGTCTGCAAATATGCAAAATAAGTAAACATTTAAGTTGCTATTTAGAAGGAAAGTAAATAAGTATTAATTGTGGACAAACAGAGCAATAAAAGGAGAAAAACTATTACAATCGGACTTAGTATGAGCTTTTAACGGCAATTTTCAAAATGATAAAAAGCAAAAATAAAAAGTTTTGCCAGTAAAAATTTACAAAATTAAGTCGATCGTGTATAATTGAATATGTAGCTATTCAATCTTTAACTCTACAAAAAATTGATGTTATGGTGCCACGCACTAGGGAATAGGGAATAGTAAACTGTCAAAGGATTTTTCCTGCGGAAAAGCTCTGCTAAGAATATGTAGAAATGTCCTAACCTTAATGCATAGCGCTATAAGTCCTAAAACAGCCATCGAAGCATAAAGCATATAGTTCTTGATCTAATAGTAAGTTAGTAAACTTTTGACAACTGATAATTAAAATGACCTTCAGCAAGCTTGCTCATAAAGAACAAAAAGCGCGATCGCTGACTTTTTATTTTTATGGAGTAGGCAAGCGATCGCCTTTTTTTGTGGCAGATTTTGGTAGAGAAAAATTTTCCACTACATAGCAAGTTGGTGTTGGTAATTTGAGATATGATATCAAATCCGTTTAATTCGGTATAAAAAAATATTCCATCTTCACCCAGAGCGGAAAAAAATTTGAGTTCTCTTCCCTTCTGTTTGCGGAGCATTCCGTAGGAAATTCACCGATTCTGATTCACTATCTTATTACACCGATGCTACCGGACTTGAGATGATATCATATTAGAATTAAGATAGGGATAAAACTCCGTGTCGCTAAAAACTTTCTTCTTTGGCCATCAACACATTTTGAAAAGTCAGATAAAATTATTTACTATGAAACTTTATATTTGACTGTCCAGTTAATCGGAAAGTCATTGAAGAAGGCAGAAGGCAGAAGGCAGAAGGCAGAAGGCAGAAAAAAAAATTGCTTATAGTCTTCGACATGCCACTCCGTGTCTTATAGCCCCAAACAATTTTAAGTACTCCCGTTGACAGTGGAGTATTAAACCCGCAAAAGAAAAGATAACATGAAAAAAAACTGTACTAAACAAGGAGGCAGAAATGCGTAGTAAACGGTCTAAACCCTGGATTCATCGTAATTCACGTTTTATTATTGCTGGTATTTCAACAGTAGGGGCAATAATTACAGCCTATCTCGCTATAGAAAAATTCATGGGAGGAGTCGTGACTTGTCCTGTGGGTGGTTGCGATAAAGTACTTGAAAGTCCTTATGCTATGATTTTTGGTTTACCTCTAGCTCTATTTGGCTTTATAGCTTATGCTGGCATGGGAACAATGGCGATCGGTCCTTGGGTAATTAACCCAGATTCTCAGAAGGAGTTACGCTCAAAACTAGAAAACTGGAGTTGGTTATTGATGTTTGTGGGTGGTGTATCCATGACTATCTTCAGTAGCTATTTAATGTACATCATGGCATTTGAGATTAAATCTCTGTGTTTTTATTGCATCGGTTCGGCTATTTGTTCTGTAGCTCTATTTGTTTTAGCATTAATCGGTCGTGACTGGGAAGATGTTGGGCAATTAATCTTTACCGCTATTATTGTTGGAATGGTTACTCTTGTAGGAACATTTGCGGTTTATGCTCCAATTCATAGCCCTGTTGCTGACAAGCAAGATATTTATGCAGTTACAACTACTTCGACTCCGGCAAAAATTGCTTTAGCAGAACATCTGACAGAAATGGGAGCAAAAATGTATGGTGCTTATTGGTGCGGTCACTGTCAAGACCAAAAGCAGTTGTTTGGTAAAGAAGCTGTTAGTAAACTTAATTATATTGAGTGCGATCCTAAAGGCAAAAACCCTCAACAAAGCTCATGTATCGCATCCAACATTACCGCATATCCGACTTGGAAAATTAATGGTCAGTCTTACGAAGGTACAGTTTCTTTAGAGAATTTAGCAAAATACTCTGGTTATCAAGGTCCAGCTAATTTTAATAATCTATAATATAAATGAAGGCAGAAGGCAGAAGGCAGAGGACAGAAGGAACATTTTGATAGAGTTTTATACCCTTGTTCCCTTTGTTCACGAGCAGAGGTCAAGACTCAGAATTCCCTTTCCTAGATCATGCTGCACAAACAGCATAGCTACCTCTAGCCCTCTGCCTTTCCTGATAAGCGTAGGGACGTTCCATGGAACGTCCCTACAGAAGATTTGATTAACATTGATTATCTAAGCATCATCAAAAGACAGAATTTTCTTTAGTAGTTTTGTTCTTACGCTTCAACAATAACTGTCCTGCGCCTCCGAATACCAACAAACCAAAAATTGTACTTGGTTCAGGTACAGAATTAATTTCATAAATAGTAGTTGTACCACTAACTTCATTAGCCACTACTAACAAAGCTGTACCATTGGGACTATCTTCTGCACTAATAAATGTTAATCCCTCTGGCCCTAAATCGCCAGCAGTACCATTTTCGGGATCTCCTTGGAAGTCACGATTATTTGTGTAGCTAACAAACTTAGGAGCTAATGGATTACTAACATCGTAGGTCATAAAGCCACCAATCCTTTCTAAACCAATAAAGGCTAAAGTACGATTGCCTATTATACCAATAGTTATACCTTCAGGTTCTGGGCCTTTATTATCACTCCGATTATCAAAGGAATCATTTTCATCATTATTGGAGTTGAAGAATTCAGGAAATAATTTAGCCGTTATCTGTTCCAAATCATCCCCACTGTCAAAAACCAAATTTCCTACTTCATCCCAAATAGAGAAGGAACGACTACCAAAAGCATATAGTTCATCAAAGTCACCATCACCATCTGTATCACCCAGGGTATTTGTAATTTCCAAACGCCCTATAGTCTCATCTTGCTGGAGTATGTCAGCATTTGGGAAAGCATTTGGATCTAGATCCTCATCTGCCACTTCTGTTTCTTCATCTAACCCATCATAGTCACGGCTATCACCCTCATTGGCTGTCACCAGGTAAGTTTTTCCCCCCACTGTATAGCTAGCAATTTCATCTGGTTGATACATCCCAAATACAGGATAATTATCAATATTAACTACACCATCTCGATCGCTACCATCTATCCCATTACCAGGTAGGCTATGATCCTTAAAACCAAGGGCAACAATATCTGTAAATGTAGCTGTTTCTATATCGAGTATACCTATAGCATTATTTTCTTGTAATGTTACCCAAGCTGTTGTTCCATCTTCAGAAATAGCGATCGCCTCTGGCTCCAAATCTTGGGCTACTGTTGAACCAGGGCCAAATACTCTTACACCTTCTGCTCGTAGTTGATCTACTTGAGCGTTAAAAGCCTGGAAACCTGCAAAAGTTACATCACTCTGAGTAATATTTCCTACGCCATTAGACATATCGATGATACTAACAGAGCCTTCTAGATCTACATCTCCTTCTTCATAACCTTCTGGCTCGGCTTCATTGGCCACGAGTAGCTTAGTGCCATCTTGTGTAAAAGTCAGCATATCGGGTAAAGCACCCACTATTACTCGATTTAAGAGACTGCCATCTTTATCAAAGAATAAAACTTCTCCAGGGTCTGTGATTGTATCATTTTCAACAGCAACGGCAAATAGATCGTTACTATAAGCAACACTATTGACACCACCAAAATTACCCAATAGACTTAAATCTATACTAAAATCCAGTTCTGGAGTTTCGGGATTATTGATATTCAAAACATCTATTGCCAGTGAGTCGTCGTTAACAACAAAAAGCCTTTCACTATTTGGATCGAAGGCTGTTATTCTTGCCGCACTCTCATCAAATACGCCTGTAGCATAAGTACCTACTGGTGTAAAACTCAAACCCATAGCTGTACTTGGTGCTGCCATCAAGGCGATCGCCATACTTGATGGTAAAGTTACTTCAATAATTTTTCCTAATACATGAGTATGTTTAATTTTATCCCGATTGTTTTTCATTGATTATGTATCTCCTAATTAAATGTATTTTTGCAATTATTCAGGTATCTTCTACATAAGTTTTTTTTCAACCATGTTATGGTTGTTTTCAGGGCTAGTATTTTTAGGACAAAGAGAATGTATAAAATTTTTTAATATACATTTTCCTGCCTTAATTACTGGTAATTTTTTCAATATTGCTAAAGTTTAATCAGCTAAGATGTATTTATTTTGGTAATACAGGAGAAATTGCTCAAGAGAATGCTTAATAGGAAGAGTTTTTTCAGTTATCAACCTTAATAATTCAATATTCATATACTCAATTTAAATCCTAAACAAGCTTACTACTTTGTAAAAACACTTAAACTATATATGTATATGAAATTTCAATAATATAATAATCTCTATGAACATTTTCACTGAGTTAACAGTATTGTGATACAAAATTTATGTGACGTTCCACAGAATGATGAAATTTGTTAACTCGTCTTTCTTCATCTACAGTTAACTCTGATTAACATATTATTCTATGCAACTTAATTATGAATTTGGTATGAGTAAAAAATACTATTCTGATTTAGACTCTATCAATAATTGCATTACTACTTATAAATATGCAATAGTTATGAGTAAACTTCATCAAATCTTCATATATTGTTGATTAATTTGAAGTAGCTATTTTGAGTGGCTATTTACAAAGTAATAATAGTTGTATGAGGTCGGCATAAAGATCGGCTCTAATACATCTGGCTTACAGCCCTCCAAGAATCTTGCTAGGATAGATAAATATCTGTGATGTTTTCAAAAAAGTGACAATCAAGATCCCTAACTAAGATTGATGGCCAAATACTCAACAAAATCACTCAAGTGTTCAAGTTTAGTAACTAGACTAATCATTGGCAATTACAGAACTAATACTATACCTAATATGTACTTTCCCTGGCCAAATATGGATAGACCTATGAAAAAATTACCTGATTAAAGCTTTTGTTCGTGAATTTATTTGAGTTACAACTGTAAAGTTACAACTATAAATAATGGAGAAGTGGAGAAAATGTTACGCAGGCTTTTTGTGAAACTATCACTCTTTGGCATGGTCATGGCCTTAGTCAGCTCTAGCTTAAAATCATCAGCATTAAACCCAAAGCTGTTAGCTAGCACTCCAGACCCAAGCACAATAGTTATTGCTGATATTTCTAATAATCCTTCCAAAAAGATTAAACGCTATCAACCTTTAGCAGACTACTTGGCAGAAAGACTAGGCCAATTTGGAGTCAAAGCAGGGGATGTCGAAATAGCTTCTGACTTACAAGAAATGGCCAACTCACTTACTTCAGGAGAAGTAGATATTTATTTTGACAGTCCTTATCCAGCAATGATTGTGAGCGATCGCTCTAATGCCAAACCAATTCTACGTCGTTGGAAAGGTGGTGTTCCAGATTATCATACTGTCATTTTTACCATGAAGGATCGTGGGATTGAATCCTTAGAGGATCTAAAAGGAAAGATAATTGGTTTTGATGAAATTAGCTCTACCTCAGGTTATATGTTGCCTACTTCTTTGCTAATAGAAAATGATTTAAATCCTCAAGAGAAGAGATCGGCTAGTTCAACAGTATCCGCTGATGAAGTAGGATTTGTTTTTACTGATGATGATGAAAATACTATCCAATGGGTAATTAGTAGAAAAGTTGCTGCTGGTGCAGTTGACATCGGTACTTTTATGGAGATTCCGGAAGTAAACCGAGAAGCAATGATGGTTTTAGTAGAAAGTGAAAAAGTAGCTCGTCATATAGTTTTAGTTAGACCTGATATGAAACCGGAAATGCTTGAGGCCATCAAAACTATTTTAACTGAAATGGATCGAACGGCAGAGGGAAGAGAAGTGTTGAAGAAGTTTGAAAAGACAGCCAAATTCGATGATTTTCCTCCAGAATCAAGTATAGAAAGAATGCGAGAACTGTATGAACTGGTTCAAAACAGGTAAATTAGATGGGCTTATTCAGGATTGGACAAGGATCGCTAGCCACCAAGTTAACGCTAGCCATGACAGGTTTAGTAGTCATGGTAGTGGCCGGTGTCACTTGGCTATCTGTTCACCGTCAGCAACAAAATTTTCGTACTGAATTGCAAAAACAGGCGGAAATCTTACTCAATACTATATCTATAACAGTTCGAGATTCTCTCTACAGGCTAGATGCTGATTTTATGGAAGAAATCATGGAGCAGCTTGGAGAAGATCGAGTATTAGCGGCAGGCCGTATTTACGAAAAAGAAGGAAGAATAGTTGCTGATGCTTATGGTGAAGATGTTTTGGTTTACAATATCAAACCCGATCCTTTTGGCTTGCGTTTACTAGAAAGCGATGAAACAATTTTTGAGTGGGGGTCTACTCAACTCCTTGCTGGTAAGGCAGTAGTTATTGGGCGGAAAAGACTGGGAGCTGTGAGTGTAGGTTTATCTACAACTCCTTTAAATCAAAAAATTGCTGCTGTGCGTAATCAAGGTCTGATAGTAGCAGCTGTGGCTGCTACTGCAGGGACTTTTCTGGCATTGTTAATTAGTCGCTCTATTACTGAACCTCTACAGGAAATGACTGTAGTTACTAAACGTTTTGCCTCTGGAGACCTAACTCAAAAGATGGAGATTTGTACCGGAGATGAATTAGCTGTATTGGCAAAGTCTTTTAATAGTATGACTTATCAACTTAGAGAGCTAATTCATAACAAAGAGGAGCTAATTCGTAGTTTAAAACAAAGAGCAGAAGATTTACGTCAAAGCGAGGATAAAAATAGAACGCTGCTTGATGCTATTCCAGATGTAATTTTCCGATTCAGCAAAAATGGGGTTTTTCTCTACTATAAACCTTCTAGAAAAAATTATTTACCCTGGTCTAGTGATGAATTAATCGGTAAAAAAGTTTCCGAAGTTTTACCAGAAAATGCTGCAAAACAATATTTAGAATATCTTGAGGAAGCACTACAAACAGGAGATATTCAAATATTTGAATATGAGTGGTTTGTTCATGGAAAACGCCATCATTTTGAAGCCAGAATATTGGCAAGTGGTCAAAATGAAGTTTTAGCTATTGTTAGAGATATTACAGAAAGTAAGTTAGCTAGTATAGAGTTGCAACAAGCAAAAGAAGCTGCAGAAGGTGCTAACAAAGCCAAAAGTAGCTTTCTTGCTAGTATGAGCCAT
This sequence comes from Okeania sp., assembly GCF_983059655.1. Lineage (NCBI taxonomy): Bacteria > Bacillati > Cyanobacteriota > Cyanophyceae > Oscillatoriales > Microcoleaceae > Okeania > Okeania sp. Next base: position 16,334 of record NZ_CEZPJD010000026.1, on the reverse strand, counting down.
GAGTTGAGAACACCTCTTAACGCTATTATTGGCTATAGCGATCTACTACGAGAAGATGCTGAAGATTTAGGCTATGAAGAATTTATTCCAGATCTGGAGCAAATTAAAAACTCTGGTTTACATCTGCTAACAATTATTCAAGATATCCTAGATATTTCTAAGGTAGAATCAGGTGAGATGACCATATATGAAGAAGAATTTGATATCTTGACTTTAATCAAAGAAGTCCAAAGCATTGTACAACCACTGATTAAGAAAAATGGTAACTCTTTTGAGATGCATTGTAGTAGTGAAATTGGAACTATGGTTTCTGACCGAACAAAAATTAAGCAAGTTGTAATTAACTTATTGAGTAATGCTAGCAAGTTTACTCACGAAGGTATCATCACTTTAAAAGTAGTTCGGAAACACAGTATAGATCATAATGGAAATGGTAGTAGCACATTGGAAGTAGATTCGGCTAATATTTCAGATAATCAGACATTAAATCAGATAATTTTTAGTGTAACGGATACTGGCATAGGTATGACTCCAGAGCAGATTGAAAAGGTATTTCAGCCTTTTGTACAAGCTGATAACTCTACTACTCGTAAGTACGGTGGAACTGGTTTGGGGTTGTCTATCTGTCAAAAATTTTGTGAAATGATGGGTGGAAAAATTACGGTAGAAAGCTCTGTTGATGTTGGCTCTACTTTTAGTATACATATACCAACTGTTGTCACACTAAAAACTGACCATATTTTAAGTTCAGAATTATCTTGAAAAAGGCAAAAGGCAAAAGGCAGAAGGCAGAAGGGAAGGAAAGATTAGAAAGGAAAAGTTTTTTTGATCGCTAGACATCTCCAATAATAAAAAATAAAATCAATTATCGTACATAAATTATCAATTATTTCCTCTCCTGGGAGTGGTTAGGGGTGGGTTCCCTACTGCCTACTGCCTACTGTCTCTTTTCTGGAAATGCTTAATATAGCAGAAGAAAGAAGGAAGAAGGAAAAGTATTAATTTGTCTGAGTTTTAAGCTTTTTATCTGTCCTAATCTTTGCTTCGACTGCTATAGTAAAAAATAAAATCAATGATCGTGCATAAATTATTAATTATATCATGTTCGGATGATCACTTATAATAAAGTCAGAATCATTACAGTAGAGATATTCAGATGTTATGGCCGAAAGAATTGCGCTAGCCAACTACCTTTATGTTCTGACGAGGGTTTATAACTGAACAGCCCTAGTTTGAGGCCACCAATGGAAACAAGTTAGTCCTTGTATTAAATCATGCTGTTTCATTAATTGTTGACACCGAAAGACTAATAGTTCTTCAAGTTCATCTAAAGAAAGAGGAGAGCTATTGGCCACAACTTCATTAGTTAAAGGCCACAAACGTTCTGCTGGTTGTAGTTCTGGTGATTTAGCAGGTAAATAGATTAAATCCAAACCCTCTGGTATCTTCAAACTATGACTGGTATGCCAACCGGCTTGATCGATGACCAGCAGAACTCTTTTATTCTTCCCAAGACCATATTCAGTGGCAAAATCATCTAAAACTTGATTAAATATTCTTGTGTTGAGATGGGGTAGAATCCACCAATAGGTTTCTCCTGATTCTGGGTGTACAAACCCATACAACCACATCCATTTATATTTTTGTCTCACAGACAGAGGCAATTGGTTGCTCTCATAAAAGGAACCCAAACTCGACGCAATACCGGATGAAGCCCAAGACGATGCTCGTCCATTCCCCAAACTTCAATTTCAGCCTCTGGGTATCGAGCGCAGAAGTTACTTAACTTTCAAATCCAGTTTTTTTTCCAATTTTCTGGTTCGAGTGGGTCAGATTCACCATGTTCAGGCCGAGGAACACGTAAGCGATCGGGTCATTTGTTTGAGATATTCCCATCCTCGATACCGACTTACCTGTTTTCCAGTCAGTTCACTTAACCAATCGGCTACTTTACGACCGTTCCACAATCCACCATCCGGTGATTTTTCATAGAGCACTTGCCACAGTTGAGCTTGTTGTAAATCTGTTAATATTGCCTCCTGTCCCCGGTTGTGACGGCGCCCGTCTCCCAAACCTTTTGTGCCCCATTGGTTGTAGCGTTTAACTAACTGATAAATCCAAGTTCTACTGTAACCCGTGACTTGGGCCACTTCTAGTGGTGTTTTTCCTCTCACCAATAACCAAATTATTTGGTAATGGGTACGTTCGGTGACATTTGTGGCCTGGCGATCATGAACCAGCAACTCTTGAGCACTTAGGTAGTTTGCGTTGGCGGAGCCTAGCGGCAGCTATATCGCAATTCGTTTGGCCATAACATCTGAAGATCTCTACTATAATGATTTTGACTTTATTATAAGCGATCATCCGAACATGATATTAGTAGAGTACTTACGCAAATACACTATATATAGCCCATACTAATCTAAGCGATCGCTACATAAATTTTGTTTTTGTTTTTCATTTTTCACAGTAATCTCTATTCATTCCTGATTGCTATAGCTATCTTAATCACTTCCTCCACATCCAAAATTTCTGTCACCCTTCCCTGAATAACTGCTGCATAATTAATTCCCTTTTCAGTAGCAGCACCTTTAATCTTAATTTCTTGCTCCACAATATCTAGAATTTGTCCCACTACAAATCCTACGAAATTATCTTCATCCATTGCTACAACCACTACTTGAATAGTTGATAATTCAGAAACATTTTTGCTTTGAGAAGATAATTGATTTCTACCAAGAAGCTCTGATAAATAAATTAAAGGTAAGATTTGTTCTCGATATTGAATCACCTTTTGATTACCAATACGTTCCACAGAAGCAATAGGAAATTCCTCTAAACGAGCAACCCTAGACCTCGTAATAGCCATCCGTCGATTATCAGGTCCAGCAAATAATAATAACATCTCCAATTCATTAGAGGTTTCTTGAAATTCTGCTTGTGCTGCTGTTATGTGAGAATCTTTTTCTTCTGAAATTACATGAACAGTTTCAGCTAATCCCTGAACATCTAAAATTAATGCTACCCTTCCATCTCCCATAATTGTTGCTCCGGCAAAACAAGAAATCCCTTTAAGCTGTTTTCCTAGGGGTTTAACCACAATTTCTTGAGTATCATTAATAGCATCAACTACTAAACCAAAAGACTGATTTGCAGCTTGCAGAACAACAATATTTAGAATATCCAGGTTGTGATTTTGCCCCTTGAGATTTGAACCCTCTAACCAGGGAGTTGCCAGAGGATAACGGTGGGAATGGTTTGCTTCTAATTGTAATGCGTCCTTTAAATATATCAGAGGTAGAAGATGACCCCGCAAACGATAAACAGGGGCACCATGAACCATTTCTACCCCTTTTTTCGCATCTTCCCCTTCCAGACGGACTAATTCTAATAAACTGACTTGGGGGAGGGCATAGCGATCGCCATTAGTTGTAATAATTAAAGTAGGGATAATAGCTAGAGTCAGGGGAATTTTTAATTTAAAAGTAGTTCCTCGATTAACTTGACTGGAAATATCAATAGTGCCACTAATTTTTTCGATGTTGGTTCGGACTACATCCATCCCCACCCCACGCCCTGAAACATTAGTGACTTGTTGAGCAGTAGAAAATCCTGGAATAAAAATCAGGTTTAATGCCTCATTTGGAGTTAAACGGGATGCTTGCTCATTAGTAATAAGATGACGTTGCAGAGCTTTCGCTTTAATCTTCTCCACATCAATTCCTGCCCCATCATCCCCAACCTCTATATTGACATAACCACTTTCATGGAATGCTCTTAACCAAAGTCTACCTGTGGGGGGTTTACCTTTATTGCTTCTAATATGTGAGGGTTCAATACCATGATCCACACAGTTACGGACTAAATGGGTTAGAGGAGCAGAAATTGCTTCAATTAAAGTTTTATCCAGCTCTGTTTCTTCCCCTTCCATTTCTAAATTTATTTCTTTACCCAACGACACAGATAAATCTCGCACCACTCTCGGAAATTTACTCCAAATCGTGCGAATTGGCTGCATTCGGGTTTTCATCACCCCTTCTTGCAATTCTGTTGTTACTAAATCTAAACGTTGGGAAGTATCAGCAAAAACAGTATCAGTCTGTTGATTAGTAAATTCCAAGATTTGGTTGCGACATAAGACCAACTCCCCCACCAAATTCATCAATTTATTCAGCAGTTGTACATCTACTCGAATATAACTATCTGAAATATTTGAAGTTGCAGAAATAGTAGATATATCTTCCCATAAATCTGCTGATGAGGGAGACATGGAAGAAGTCTCTGGAATATGGGATAATTGCTCCGTTTCCCCAGGGAGTGGTTGTTCTTCTTGAGAAACTTTCTGTTGAGCATAGCTAACGCTTGACTTTTGAGGCGAATTGTCTGCTTCTTCCAACTGAGGCAAAGGGTTTTCAGGAGGTGAAGAAACCTCTGTTTGGTTTTTTTCAGTCTGTTGTGATGAGATGGTACTTGCCAAACTCTCTTTGAGAGAGTCATAATTATCATCCCCCTCTTCTCCCGTTGCTTCTAGACAGGAGAGAATTTGTTTAATCGCATCAATCACCTGAAGTAAAACACTCGTAATCTGAGGAGTCAAAATAATTAGACCCTCTTCCAAACAGGTCAATAAATTTTCTCCTGCATGAGCTACAGATTGAAGGATATCCAAACCCAAAAATCCACTATTTCCTTTGAGGGTATGAAGCGATCGATAAATACGTTGCATCAATTCAGGATTTGTAGGGTGTTGTTCTAGTTCCACCAAATCACTCTCTAACTGATTGAGAGTTTCGTGACTGTCAACTAGGAACGCTTTAACATCTTCATCTATTTCCATTTCGTTTGAGTGATTGACATTCTCTCCCATTATAATCTCTGATTTAACGGGAGATTCCCAAAACTTACGCCTTGGATTTTCTGTTTTTTAAGCTGCCATCTAGACAATCTTTGACTGTCCCCGATGCATCGCCTCCACAGACATTAACTACGATATGCAAAGGCCGCAGTAAGACCTCGCTAACAAATCACTTGTGCGGCTGCTACATCCCGATTTAATTGAACACCACATTCAAGGCATTTATGAATTCGTTCAGACAAGTTTTTTGGGCCAGTTTTAGCTCCACAATTTGGACAAATTTGTGAGGTATAATTTTTGTCAACTTTGTCAAAATATACCCCACGTTTCCAAGATACCCAAGCTAGAATATTAAAGAACGGTAACAACAATCCTCAAAAATAAGGATGCCCTAACGGTCGTTTATTGGTTGGTTGGCAAAAATTCATCTCCCATTAAATCAGAGATTATAACGGGAGTCCTATGACTTTTATAAGGAAGACGATAAGGTATAATCTAGATTTGGTAATAAGTAGTAAATCGAATTCATGGCCTTAATTTTAATTACAGATGATGCGGCATTTGCCCGTAGGATGATCAAAAAAGCTCTCAAAGAAGACAACCATGAAATTCTAGAAGCTTGTAATGGTAAAGAATGCTTGGAAATGCTTGCCAGTCATGCTCCTGACTGTATTCTCCTTGATTTGTTAATGCCAGAAGTTGATGGTTTTGGGGTGCTAAAAAAACTTCAAGAGGAAGGCTCTAAGATTCCTGTTATTGTATTATCAGCAGATATTCAAGATGCTGCCCGCGCTCAATGTGAAGAATTAGGAGCGTTTACCATGTTACAAAAACCCCCAAAACCTCCTGAAATTAAAGAAGCGATTTCTCAAGCACTAAAAGCAAAAGGTGGAAATTAAAGTGGTAAGTCTGACAGATGAACAACTTGATATCCTGACTGAGTTAATTAATGTTGGTATTGGGCAAGCTGCGAAAATGCTCAACGAAATGATAGAGTTTCGTATCCGTCTACAAGTGCCTTTGTTACAGGTACTATCAGGAGTTGAACTACAGGATGTATTGAGCCAACGTTTAGGAGACGATCCTTTATCTTCAGTACAATTGGATTTTAGTGGGTCTTTTGCTGGTACAGCACAGTTGGTTTTTCCCACGGAAAGTGCAGCTAGTCTAGTTTCTGTCCTCACTGGAGAAGAAGTTGAAAGTCCTGACTTAGATACCCTCAAAATTGGGACATTGACTGAAGTGGGTAATATTGTGATTAATGGCGTGATGGGGTCGATGAGTAATATGTTAGACCAACCAATGCACTATGCTGTTCCTACTTATACTGAGGAAGATATTGAACATCTAGTACCGATGCGAGAACCTAATAATTCTGTTCTTTTAGCCCAGGCAAGATTTGATGTTGAGGAGTTACAACTCAAAGGCGATATTATTCTGTTCTTTAAAGTGGGTTCTTTTCAGGATTTACTCACTGTTATCGAAAATTTTTAATGTGGCTTCATTAATGGATAATGGATAATGGATAATGGATAATTTATTTTATTATTTGGAGATGTCTACTGTAATAATTCAACTTTATTAAGCTATTCATTTCTGAATTCTGAATTAAGCCATTCAATTCTCACTTTTGAATTTTGAATTTTGAATTCTATGAAACCAATGGAGATGTCTATTGTAATAATTCAACTTTATTTCTAAATTCTGAATCCTAAATTAAGCCATTCAATTCTCACTTTTGAATTTTGAATTCTATGAAACCAATGTTTGAGAATAATTAGGAATAGTAAAATAAAAAGTTGAACCTTTTCCAACTTCTGAATTTGCCCAAATTTTACCCCCATGACGTTTAATAATTCGTTGCACAGTTGCCAACCCAATTCCTGTACCTTCAAATTCATTTTTATTATGTAACCGCTCAAAGGGAGTAAAGAGTTTATCTGCATTTTTCATATCAAAACCCACTCCATTATCAGCAACAAAATATACCAACTGTTTTTGAGAAGTTTCCTCACCTTGATTATTTTCTAATTCTTGTGAATCAGGGTTGAAAAAACTTCCCACTTCAATTCTTACTTTTTCTTGTTTTTGGCTATACTTTACAGCATTATTTAATAGATTTTCTAGAACAATATACACAAGATTTTCATCTGCCACTGCCATAATATTAGATTCAACAATAGCTTCTACCTTTTGGTCAGGATATTTCATCTCTAATTGCTGAATAATTTGATTAGCTAATAAACTTAAATTAACTTCACTCAAATAAGCCTTTTGTTTTTCAACATGAGAAAATAACATTAAATCCTGAATCAGTTGATTCATTAGATTACAGCTTCGATTCATCATATCGAGCAATTGTTCGTCTTGAGTATCAAACCGATCTTTATATTTTTCTTGCCAAACAAATAGAATTCCTTTTAAACTGGTTAGAGGATTGCGTAAATCATGGGAAACAGTATAACTAAAAGCTTTTAATTCTTTATTAACCGCCTCTAATTCCTCAGTTCTTTTTTGTAGTTCTTGATTAGTTTTTTCTAATTGTTCTGTGCGTTTTTCCAGTTCTTTTTGTATTATTTTTCGCTCAATTGCATAGCGAATTGATTGAGTTAAAAGCTCAGTTGTTACTTGTCCTTTAACCAGATAATCCTGCGCTCCTTTTCTCACAGCTTCCATAGCTAGTTTCTGATCGTTCATCCCTGTTAAAATCACAACAGGAATATTTGGAGCTTTCTCTTCAATGTTTAAAAGAGTTTCTAATCCTTGACTATCTGGTAAAAGTAAATCTAATAAAATTACATCACAAGTTGCATTTTCTAGATGAGATATAGCTTTTGCTAAATAATCAAAATGACTTACCTGAAAGTTACTAATTTGAGATTCTTTCAAAAGTTGTTGGAGGAAAAAAGCATCTCCTAAATTATCTTCTACAAGAAGAATCGAGATTAACTGCTGGTTCATCATTTATTATCTCTATAGAAATCCTATTTTATTTGTGTATAAAAATCTTACCGTTTTTAGGGAACAGGGAACAGATGGGAGTTTCAGTTTTTTTATCTACTTTTTGATTACCCGCAACTTATTTAGGATTGCGACGTTGCTGATTCTGGGTATGATTTGATAATTTTATATTTTGGATTTTGTATTTTGGATGGTTTGAACTACTTGTTAATATTAACTGTTCCCTCTCTTGGTGCGCATTCCCTCTCTTGGTCGGCGTTCCGCAAGCGAGCTGTCGGCGGCGCGGGGTCCGACCGCTTGCGTCTAGCCTCTTACAGAGGAGCTGCGCTAACGCCGACGCGGGGTCGCACCGCTGTTCCCAGCTCCGGTGTTCCCTGTTCCCTATAAACCTACTTTCATACCTTAATTCAGCAATGCCAGGATTGCTATAGCTTTTTTCGATTGTTTATCATACATCTTTATACCAAGCGTGATAAATGTTTGTTACAAATAGTAGAAGTAAAAAAGAAGGAAAATGGAATAAGCAAGAAGGGGTAAATATTGAAAAAAAGGGAAAAAAGATAGATATAACTATCTAAAATAAACTGGAGCAGCTATTTTTAAGCATATCCGATTAATATCTACCTTTTTGTAGCATTCTTTTTTAAAATTGGTATTAGTCATTTATAGACAAGATAAACTTAAGCAGATATACTTACATTTTGAAATATATTTATTGTAGAAGTAGTTCATTAATGGATAATGGATAATTGATAATTGATAATTAATGAATTCGTCTTTACTTCGTCTTTCAAAAAGAATAAATTAATAGCTGATAGCTGTTAGCAAAGCTCCTCCGGGGAGCGCAGTATTCTGCAGGAAAGGAGGCAAGAGGCTAGCTAACTGCTGTTTGCGAAGCATTCCGTAGGAAATGCTTACTAAAAAATAGTTATAAATTCAAGGAAGTTGCACAAATTTAAACCAAAAGTTTTTTAAAGATTTGATTGTTGCCGTAAATTCTGACAAATCAACTGGTTTAGTCAGATAACAACTAGCATTAAGATAGTAACTTTCAAGAATATCTCTTTCCGATTGGGAAGAGGTTAAAATAACGATAGGAATAGTTTTTAATTCCTCATTTTCTTTAATTTCTCTCAAGACATCAAATCCATGTTTTTTAGGAAGATTCAAATCTAGTATAATTACATTAGGTCGGATAGAATTGCTATAATTTCCTTCTTGATAAAGAAACTTCATAGTTTCTTCGCCATCTGATACCTCAGCTAGTTGACAAGGCAAACCATTTTCATTGAGAGCTGCTTTGATAATAAACACATCTCCTGGATTATCTTCTGCTAAGAGGACATTAACTTCTTTAATTTTTTGAACCATTATTTTAATTACAAAATTGGGCATTAAATCTCTAATATTAGAGTTTTAAAATGTAAGCATTTCCTGCGGAATGCTGCGCAAACAGCTATTAGCTGTCAGCTATCAGCAACAAGATTTTCTCCTTAAAGACAGTGTTTAAATTAACAACTGACTTTAATGGCAAGGGAAGCAACTTTTGTAGTAAGACAATTAAATATTGCTTTTATCCTAAACTAAAAGCAATAGCTGATAGCTGATTGCTGACTGCTGAATGCTTACTTTAAAATACATTTATTCTGACATAGATTGAGGAATAGTAAAATAAAATATTGAACCTTTTCCTAATTCTGACTCTAACCAAATTTTTCCTTGATGACGTTGAGTTATTTTCTGACATATTGCTAATCCAATACCTGTTCCTGGATATTCTTGTCTGGTATGTAACCGTTGAAAAATCAGAAAAATTCGCTCAAAATACTCTTGAGAAATACCAATACCATTATCCTTAATCGAGAATAGCCAATAGCCATCCTCTGAACGAACCCCTATTTCAATATTTGGTTGCTTTTCGCTACGATACTTAATGGCATTATTTAGGATATTTTGAAATAGTTGAACTAATTGAGACTTATCCCCCATGACAGTAGGTAAGGAGTCTCGGCAAATATTGGTATTAGTTTCTTTGAGCAACAACTGAAGATTATTTAACGCTGTATCCAAAACCTCTTCACAATCATTTGACTCAAAGGATTGGCCAAGTCTACCCACCCTTGAGTATACCAGTAAATCCCGGATTAGAGACTGCATTCGGATAGCTCCATCTACCGCAAAATCAATAATTTGATTGGCATCTGCATCTAATTTATCTTTGTAACGTTGGCCTAACATTTGAGTAAAAGTTGTCACCATCCGTAAGGGTTCTTGTAAATCATGAGAAGCAAGATAAGCAAAATTTTCTAATTCAGCATTAGAACGTTCTAATTCTCTTTGTATTGATTTGCGTTTTTTCAGTTCTTCTTGATAAATTTGGATACGATCTGTTAGATCGGTAATATCCTGAATAGACATTAAAGCATAGTAACCATTACCATCATCAGTGGGAATAGCATTAACAGTAGTTTGTTGAATCCTTCTTTGTTCATTGGGAAGGAAAGAAGGAATTAAAGGAGGGTGTAATTGAGGGGAAAAAATAGCAGGAAATCCCCCAGAAAAAACTTGGTGGAAACGACTTTGATATTTAGGTTGTTTGAGGTGAGGAAAAAAGTCTAAAAGACTTTTACCAATGATGTCATTCCTAGAAATTTTTGTCCAATTTTCTAGACAACGATTCCAAAATAGGACAACAAAATCTTGTCGCAGTAGACATAAACCAACAGGAACATGATCGACTAAGTTAAATTGAGTAGTTGCTTTGAGAATTTCGGTCATTTCAGTTATTAGTTATTAGACATCTCCAGAAAAGAGGGAACACCGGAACAGGGAACAGGGAACAGGGAACAGGGAACAGGGCAGAATAATTGATAAGTTATGGATAATAATTGATTTTATTTTTAATTTTTGGAGATGTCTATTAGTCTATCAGTACCTCCGACTGTTTGCGCAGCATTCCGTAGGAAAGCTAGAGGTTTGAAATGCTGAAATTTATTTTTTCATCTTTTTGCCAGGTTATTCAATTTTTGTCCTGTACTTAGCCTATAATTTCTGTAAAAAATTAAGCAACTTGAAAGAAAAGAATAATATCTCCTTTGATTTCATTTTCTTCAGCTGTAAAATGAGCTTGTGCTAAGAGAATAGTCTGAGCAGAAGAGCCGATCGTATTTTCTAAAAGGTGTTCGAGAGTATCTTCTAAATATTGAGGAACAGCGTATTCTAGTTTTTTTGTCATAGCATTACTCATAGTTCCCATAACAGTATTTAAAACCACATTACCTATTTCAGTTAACATCTCCATTTGTGCTTGCTCAAAATCTTCACTACCAGGTTCTTCTCCAGTTAACAATTCTGTGAGAATATTAGCACTATCTGTGAGGAAAAATAATTGAGATGTGCCGGAAAACCCCCCAAAAAATGGTAACTGAGTAACACAAATTTTTTCATTGCCAAAAATTTTAGTTAGTTGTTTGTGTAAGTTTTGATAACTGATAGCTTCCACCTTAGTATCTTGGAAAATAATAGGAAAATCAGTCATTTCATTCAGGGTGACTCCAGCTTTATCAATGGCAATAGCTAAGAGATTTTGCAAAGTTTGAAGACTGAAAATACTTTGCCAACTCTCGTTAGAAGATGAGGCTTGAGTAGAAGGTAAAACAAAAGAATTAGGAGTCTGATTTAACTTTGAAGAAGTATCTTGATTAAGAGCCATGGCAACAAATTCTGCTAATTGATTAGGGGACAGAGAATGTGGTACAACAGTAAAGGCTCCTTGAGGAGTTTCTATATTATCATCAGAAATAGCGATGGCTGGAATTTTGAGCTTTTCTAGGAGAGAAAAAAGTTGTAATTCACTTTGGTCTACCATTTTTTTTTCCAGTAAAGCACAGTCAATAGGATGGACTTCAATTAAGTCTTTTGTATAGTTAACCTCATCTGCTTCAACAACAATATGATCTAATTCTTCGACCATCTTGCGAAGTTTTGTTCTTTCTTGTGGGGATTGATCTGCAATTAGAATTAAAGCCATATTTTGTTTCCATAAGTATTAAATAGAAAATTAGATTCTAGTAGGAGCATCCTGCTCCATTACATTTAAAAAGATTCAATTATTTGCCAGTGGGATTATCTTGCTCTCCGCATGAATATCCTACTCCAGTGCTTGAGCGAGGCACTAAAACTCTCAATACTTCACCCATTAAGTAGACAAATAAGTATTAATACCAATTCACTTTAAAAAAGATGTCAAAAATGTTTTCAAACTATATGAAATAATTTCCTCAAGTTACTGTATTCTCAAAGTTTTAAGCCTATACAATCTTAATGCATGATTTTTGTACAGGTGATTCGCATTTGCCGATCATGACAAACGGAAATCACCCCTACTGGACTGTTTCATCTTAAATAGTGCGTTAGAATTGTCATTGCGTTAGCGTAGCTTTGCGATAGCAAACGACAGTGAACCAATCTAAGCGTAGATTTCCTATTGCATCATTTTAGTTGAAACAGTCCACTACTGACTTTTAGCTTCCGTGAAACTATAATAAGTAATTCCCAGAATTTCCATGCTCATAGGCTGGAGAAAAAATCAAAGTTATCTCAACGTTGGTTGAAGACCCGCCCTCTCCCGTTGGCGGAGGATGGTGGCGGCAGCTATTAGGGGAGCGTCGTATGAGAAAACCAATCAATCTTGCGGTTCTTACAAGGGTATGCTATCCTAATGTAGTTAGGCTGCTGGGCTAGCAGTGTCAGTCTGTGGAGCGACCGTAAGACCAGAAAGAGGTTTGGCCTTGGAGGCAGGTGCTAGGAAGCAGAAAGTCCTGAGCCGCGAGGTTTAGGAATCCCGCCTTGTCGCGTAAGCGCAACGTCGGGAGGATGTCAAGATTGAGTTATTATGCCTAAACTCCGTATTCTCATTGTTGATGATTCGGTAATTGTTCGCCGAATGGTAAATAATGTCCTGTCTGAGTCAGATCGGATAGAAGTAGTAGGCACAGCTCCAAGTGGCCACATCGCTTTAGCAAAGATTCCTCAAGTTAACCCTGACCTCATCATACTTGATGTGGAGATGCCAGAAATAGATGGTTTAGAAACTTTAAGAAGAATTAGACAAACCTATAAGCAACTCCCGGTAATTATGTTTAGTGCTATTACTGAACGAGGGGCAATGGCTACATTGGATGCTCTAACTTTAGGAGCTAATGACTACGTTACTAAACCTGCTAATATGGGCAGCAAAGAGGCTGCTCTTGAATACATCCGAAAACAATTAATTCCTAAAATTCAAGTTTTCTGTGGCCGTGGAGTTAGTTTGCCCAAAGAGTCTTTAGCTCCACCTATTACTTCACAGCAAAGAAAGACTCCCACTCAGCTCTTGTCCTCTAAAGTAGAAATTGTGGCTATTGGGGTTTCTACAGGAGGACCTGAAGCCTTATCTCAGCTTTTACCTAGATTTCCGGCAAATTTGAGGGTTCCTATTGTCATTGTCCAACATATGCCTCCTTTATTTACCACTCGGTTAGCAGAAAGGCTATCTTCTCAATGTCAAATTCCCGTCCATGAAGCGAAAGACGGAGATGTGATTAAATCTGGAGAAGCTTGGATTGCACCAGGGGATTATCATATTGTTTTAGTGAGGGAAGGTACACAGGTTCGCATTCAGACGACACAAACCCCTCCTGAAAATTCCTGTCGTCCGGCGGTGGATGTTTTGTTTCGTTCGGTGGCCAAACTTTATCAAGGGGGTGTACTTGGAGTTGTATTAACAGGTATGGGGCAAGATGGACTGCATGGTTGTGCTTCTATTCGTGAAGTGGGAGGGCAAGTTTTAGTTCAAGATGAAGCTAGTAGTGTGGTCTGGGGAATGCCAGGAATGGTTGCTAATGCGGGACTTGCCGATAAGATTTTGCCTTTAAATAAATTAGCTGAAGAGATTATGGGTAGAATTGATTGATTAGGGAATCGAAAGTAGTAGGTTGGGTTGAGGAATCGAAGCCCAACATTAACAGGACTTACGCACCCAAAAAAGAAACCGGGTTTACTGCCCTAATTATGTTGTTCAAATCGCGCAATTTTCTCGATAAATCCGGTTTCTGCGTAAGTCCTAATTAACATAAATTCTTGGTAAAATTCTCTTGGAATTAGGAAACAGGAAGAAAAATTTCAGCATTTTTATTTCAGCAATTAAGAATTACCTCTTCTTTTTAAGAACAAGATTTACTAAAAGGAATTTTTTTCCTGTTTTTCCACTTAAAAGGAGAGACTTTCAACCTGAATTATTTATATCATGTCGGGTTGAATGGGTTTGGAAACCAAACCCCTACGAATATTTTAGGAAAGCAGAAGGTTTTTTCCATTGTTATCTTAATTTTATAGTAGTTTAACTTCAAGATGAGACGTTTTTTCGTCTGAAACTCCCTCATAGCAAGAAAGCTTTGTCTCAATCTAAAGTTAAATGACTATATATACTAACAATGCTACTGGACTTGATATTATTAATTATTAATTTATGATTGCTATATTATTCTTGATTATTGTTGGGTTGCGCTGTCGCTTAACCCAACCTACAGAATTATAACTATCTCCGCAATTCCTGACTCCCTGCTCTATTTATGTCTATTAATTCTATTGATTTTGAATATATTCGTCAACTTCTTAACAAAAAAACATCGGTTATTTTACCAGATGATAAGGTTTATTTTGTTGAGTCTCGTTTGACACCTATAGCTAGCTCAGAAAAGCTTAATTCTGTGAGTCAATTAATTGCTAAACTGCGGACTTATCCTGGGAATGATTTACATGAACGGGTAATTGAAGCTTTGATGACTACTGAAACATTTTTTTTTCGGGATAATTATCCTTTTGAAGCTCTGCAAAAATTAATCTTACCAGAATTAATAAATAAACGAAAAATCGAACGTTCTCTGAATATTTGGTCTGCTGCTTGTTCCAGTGGTCAAGAGCCTTATAGTATAGCAATTTTATTACAGGAACATTTTCCTGTAATTAACAGTTGGAATGTTTCAATTATTGCCTCTGATATTTCTGAGCAAATGCTAAAATTAGGACGAACTGGACGTTATAATCAGCATCAAATTAATAGAGGATTGTCAGTTCATTTGCGCAATAAATATTTTCAGCAACAGGGAAAGCAATGGGAAATCATTGCAGAAATTCGTCATCAGATAGTATTTCAGCAACTAAATTTATGTAAAACATGGAATAGTTTGCCAAAAATGGACTTGATCTTTTTAAGAAATGTATTAATTTATTTTGATATCAAGACCAAGCAAAATATTCTTTTCCAAGTTCGACAGTTATTAAAACCTGACGGTTATTTATTTCTGGGAGGGGGAGAAACAACGATTAATATTGATGATAATTTTGAAGTAGTTAGGTTTGATAAAGCAATTTGTTATCGCTTGCGGAGTAAGTAATAACTCACGGAGTGACAAGCAAGCTGGAAGATGTATAGAAACCATTTGGTATCTTTTCTATCCAAGGTTATAATTAAGTAGCGATATAGCTGCCGCACTTGCTCCGCCAATGCCAATTATCATAAACAAGAGGGCTATCAACAGTATTAAAATAATTAGACAAAGTGAGACACAATTAGACATTTACTGTGATACACTAGATTTATGTCTAACTTATTAACTATATATGAAACAGCAAAACTGCGCGCTTAGTGCCAACAAAAACAATAATCATGAAATCAATAAAGACTAAACTAAAACTTAATAATCAACAAAAAACAATACTTGCCAAACACGCAGGAGTTGCTCGTCATGCTTATAACTGGGGGTTAGCAACTTGCATAAAAGAGTACGAAGAAACTAAAAAACGCCCAAGCGCTATCACCCTGCATAAACGTTTAGTAGCCGAAGTCAAATCAATTAATCCCTGGTACTATGAGGTATCTAAATGTGCCCCTCAACAAGCATTAAGAGATTTAGAAAGGGCATTTAAAAACTTTTTAACTATTCGGGGACGTGGATTCCCACTCTTCAAGAAAAAAGGAAGAAAAGACAGCTTTTACTTAGAAGGAAGTATTAAGATTTTCCAAGGAAACTACATACAATTACCCAGAATAGGAATAGTAAAAACATACGAAATTTTACCCTCTTACAGAGTAAAAAACGTCACCATCTCGAAAAAAGCAGATAATTGGTACATCAGTTTTAAGTACAATTTTGAATCCTATCTAACAGAAAAAATTGGAGAAACTATAGGTGTAGATATAGGCATAAATACATTAGCAACCTGTTCTGATGGCAGCAAATTTGCTAATGTCAAAGCCTACAGGAAAGCAAAAAAAAGATTAGTTCGTCATCAACGTGCAGTCAGTAAAAAAGTTATTGGCTCCAAAAACAGACGCAAAGCAGTAAAAAAACTAGCAAAAGCACACAAAAAAGCGGATGCGACCCCGCGACGACGTCAGTCGCAAGGGAACGCGCACCAAGCAGTAGCCGATATCAGAGCAGATGCACTACATAAACTCACAACATGGTTAGCTAAA
>NZ_CEZPJD010000025.1:16407-25690 GCF_983059655.1 Okeania sp. | reverse complement strand
CGACCGCTTTTTATCCCCTTAAAAGGGGAGGCGCATACCCACGATTTTTCGGTCATTCGGAGCTTTATATCCAATCAAACAGATTTGATATAAAAAATATTCTCCAATCACTATAACTACTAAATCTTTCTAATTCTTTCTCCTCGAGAGTTCTGACTCCTGAAGACTTATAGGGGTTTTTACTCATGTTGAAAAACTTCAGCATAGCTGCCCTCTGCTTTACAGGAGTGCGTATTCTTTCCCTTGGTCGATGGATAATCCCACTTTACGGGAAGCTTTGCTAACGAACCCTTGTGTCTTGCACGCCCCGTGAAGTCGCACTGCTTCTGCCTTTAAGCCAAAATCTTTATAGTTAACAAAAATTACTATAAGCAATCTATAACTTTTTAACCGAATTTGATATTAAAAGTAAATTTGCGTAAATTCTACAGAGTTAGGTGTTACCTATTAGGTGCTATACCAATTTGATGTGATACTCCACAAAATAATGAAATTTATTAATTTGTCTGTTTCGATCTACAGTTAACTCTGATTAAGATATTATTCTATGCAACTTTATATTCATTTGGTATTAAGTTTCTGTACTTTGAATCAAAGGGTATTTAAATCTTCCTGATATCAAATCTACCGATCAAAAAGTAGTTTTTCAAGTGTCGATATAATCTTTACTATCTTTAACAACTTTTACCTAGCTAAAACAATAAATATACTCTTTATTCTATTCATATAAAAAATATCTAATTTAAAGCAAATTAGATGTTTTAAAATCAAAAAAAGCCAAAAATAAATGTATTTTTCTTGATTTAAAGTAAAGGTATCATCTAATTTTTTCTAGTTATTCAGGCAAAATGAGATGGTCTAGGCAAAACCCTTAAATCAATTTTTTGTATAGTAAAAAACAATATATCTTGGGAAATTAACTCATCATTAATATTCAACTAGTACTCATAATTTTGACACGATCGCAATATTAAGTACTTTTACTTAATATTAAATGTATGATTTTAATTATGTTTTATCAAAAAATATAAGTAAATACAACTAAATTTAAAATAACATGTTACAAAAACTGTAATTGGCCTTGAGCTGAGTCACCATAACCTAGTGATACAGAACAAAATTTACGCCATAATGCTCACTAAGACTCATAGATACAAATCAATATTCTTACAATACAATTACTGGTATATATAAATAATCAAATAACCTTAGATTGTCGATCATCCTAAATATCAATCTAAATATCAAAATGAGGACAGACTAGAAATGTCTAACATCAGCAAAAATAAAATTGAATATGACGAGCGATCGCTCAAAAAATTAGCTAGGGCTTTAACAATGTCTGAGGGTGATTTTTCGCTAATTTTAGTCCGTTGTAATTCTCCAGAATTAAGAGAACAGATTCTCGAAAAACTTAAACAAGAATACCCTGTAGAATACCAAGAGTTAGCATTAGACCACTCTACTGATACTCTTTACTCTAGTATCAGCAAAAACTTGGGCCCTATTTCCCCAAAAGCTCTGATGGTTAAGAGTTTAGAATCAGTTAATACTCTAGATAGATTATTAATAGCAGCTAACCTACTCAGAAATAAATTCCAAAATTTTCACTTTCCATTAGTATTGTGGGTGACAGACGAAATTCATAAAAAATTGATTCGTGTAGCGCCAGATTTTCAAAGTTGGGCATCGGCCATTAGCTTTAACCCCAAATCTGCCTAAAACTAACTTTAAAATTTTAAATAACTAATATAATTTAATTTTATAACTCGTTAAAATTACTTATAGTTTGCCGTTGACTATTTTTTGAAAATATCTAATAAGATATATTTTTTTAGTCCAGACAATTATAAGAAAAGTATAAAAAAATACATACTTAATTAATACTTAGTGATATTGCAAGGAAATTAATAAAATTATTAAACATTTTTGATATCTAGCTCAAAAGCCGGATTAACCTTCTATTCTGTCAGTGGAAATGCTAAATTTTGCTAATTTGGGTTGACAAATACGACTCCCTATAGAGCAAGAAACCCGACATTAGTATTTAGCCAACACCATTAAACTTGACAGGATAAGGAAGAAAAAATATGGAGACAGGTATTGAATCAATCCAGGCCAGAGAAATCCTCGACTCCCGTGGTCGTCCAACAATAGAAGCGGAAGTCCACCTAGCCAATGGTATAATTGGCCTAGCCCAAGTTCCCAGTGGTGCATCTACAGGTAGCTTTGAAGCCCATGAACTTCGGGATGGAGATCAAGGACGCTACAGTGGCAAAGGGGTACTCACAGCAGTAAAAAACGTTGAAGAAAAAATTACCCCTGCCCTACTGAAAATTAATGCTCTCAACCAAACCTCAGTTGATAGCAAAATGATTGAAACAGACAGCTCCCCCAATAAAAGTAATTTAGGTGCTAATGCTATCCTCGCTGTCTCCCTAGCCACTGCTAAAGCAGCAGCTAATGCTGTAGGTATGCCACTATACCGCTATTTAGGAGGACCACAAGCCAGTCTGCTACCAGTACCTTTGATGAATGTGATTAATGGTGGTGCGCACGCTGCTAATAACGTAGACATTCAAGAATTTATGATCGTACCTGTGGGTGCGCCCTCATTTAAAGAAGCATTGCGCTGGGGTGCAGAAGTCTTCGCTACCCTTAGTGGAGTTCTCAAAGACAAAGGTTTACTAGGTGGAGTAGGAGACGAAGGTGGTTATGCTCCCAACTTGGGATCGAACCAAGAAGCATTAGATATATTAATTGCAGCTATTGAGAAAGCAGGTTACAAGCCAGGAGAACAAGTAGCTCTAGCATTAGATGTAGCGGCTAGCGAATTTTACAAAGATGGTAACTATATATATGACGGCGCAACTCATTCCCCTACTGAATTGATTGATTATTTAGCTAGTTTAGTCGATCGATATCCTATTGTCTCCATAGAAGATGGCCTACATGAAGACGACTGGGACAGTTGGGTACAGCTAACCCAAAAATTAAGTAGCAAAATTCAATTAGTGGGAGATGACTTATTTGTTACCAACCCTTCTCGTTTACAAAAAGGCATTGATATGAGTGCTGGTAACTCAATTTTAATTAAACTTAACCAAATAGGTTCCCTGACTGAAACTCTAGAAACTATAGACTTAGCAACTCGTAATGGTTTCCGCTCAGTTATCAGTCACCGCTCGGGAGAAACAGAAGATACAACTATTGCTGACTTGGCAGTAGGAACACGAGCAGGTCAAATCAAAACAGGTTCCCTGTGTCGTAGCGAACGAGTAGCTAAGTATAATCGACTTTTACGGATCGAGGATGAATTAGGCGAGCGTGCCATCTATGCAGGAACAGTAGGTTTAGGACCAAAAGGCCGAAATTAGGTTAGTGGTTTAATACCATCAAAAACTAAGCAACAACAGGAAAATTGTTAGGGATAGAAACTCAAATGGGATAATACCAGAGTTTCTTCCCATTTATCAGCAATTAAGCCAAAAGTTGACTGTTGACTATAGTAATTTTCTCAACTAAACTTGAAACTGTTAAACCTGCTATATCCTTGAAAGGGAAAGTTTTTGATGAAAAATCAAACTAACGTTTCATTCATAGGCACAGGGACAATGAACTGTCCAATCATGTTCAAATTACTTGACAAAGGCAACTGGATAAGACTGGATGAAAGACGTCGAAAAGCAACAAAACCAGCGATCGCGACAGGTATAGGTAGAGTAATCGAGAAAGTATGATATTCTATAATGAATGTAAGGCTAAAATTAAGCTTAATTAATGCGATGCTTGAAATCACTGAGATAAACTGTCAAGATGAAGCTCTTTGTCATTCTCAAGAGGGAAAATTAGCTATGAATAAAGCTCTGTGTTGACAACCTACTTGCCTTATGCTATCTCTTCACCAAACGTAATGAATACTTAATACAATTTTAAGATGTGATATAGCAAGATAGCATTCAGCAAGTAAAGCTAGGTAATAAAGTAAAAAGATTTGAAATATAAGTCAGTATATTACTAGCACAAAGCGAGCTAATACAAGTCATTCCCAATGAACTCTAAGGAGGGATCGTAGGTATTACATTCTCGTCACTACCACCAGTACCATTAACTAATGCAAGAAAAATATAGCTTGGATATTCAGCGGGAGTGATTTTAGTTGATAACTGCATCCTAAGATATTGATGGCTAGCTAGTTAAACTTATTGCTGTCTCATGATAGAAAGCAGCTAACGGCAAAAAAAACCTAAAGCTCAACACCACTAAGGATCAATGAGTGAATCAAAGATTATGAAAATATTAGTATTGTATGTAAAGACAAAAAATCATGCTACAAAAGATACCCACGCTCCCTTATGAAAGAGGAATATGTAGCAAGTATTTGAATCTTTATAACTTGTAGTGAGCAGATATACCGCAGATTACTAAAGCTGTGAAATAAAAAATGACAACCAACTGCTAGTGTAAAACTAAAGTATGCTAGTACTCTTCAAAAAAATGCCAAAGCTAGTCTCCAAAAAAATTATTTTTGGCTAGGTTTGAGTGATTTTAGTCGACAAAATGGACAAAGATAAAGTGTTTAAAATGCTTGAGGAAGAGTTTAATTTAGCACAAACTCGATAGCACCTCAAACATTAGCTAGCTATGTGTTGTTAATACGACACAAGCTAGAAACTTAATGTGAAAACAAGAAATCAGACAAAAATAGTGTAGTTAGGAATAAAAACAATGAATCAAGCAGTACAAAATAAAGATAACCAAAGTTTTGATGCAATAAAAGAAGCTCATCATCTGTCTGGTGACGCAGAAAAGCTCCAAACATACTACGACAAATGGGCAATCGCATATAACAGCGATGTGTCCAATGAAAAGTATATAGGACCAGAATATATTGTCAACTTATTGACAACATTGAAAAGCAATAATGGCTTAAAAACAGTAGACTCAAGCGATCGTCAGATAAAAATTCTAGATACAGGATGTGGTACAGGTTTAGTGGGTACAGTCCTCAAGCAAAAAGGTTATCAGAATGTAGATGGGTGCGATCTGTCTGAAGGAATGGTAGAACAAGCTCGTTCAACAGGTGCTTATAATTTTCTGGAAAGTGGAATTGACCTCACCAAAAAAAATGAAGCTTATGAGGATAACCAATACGATGCGACAATTTGTTGTGGCGTGTTCACTTTAGGTCATGTACCACCAACTGCTTTGTTAGAACTAATCCGAATTACCAAACCAGGTGGCTGGGTAGTAGTAAGTACCCGCAAGAGCTATTACGACAGCACTAATTTCCAAGAGATTTGCGACCGCTACCAACAAGAAGGTAAAGTCAAATTGGTCAACCATGTTAAGGATGGTCCATATATTGCTGAAGAAGGGGCACACTATTGGGCATTTGCAGTTTGTTAATCGACAAGCTGCTTTCATTAATGGATAATTGATAATGGATAATTGATAATTACCTCTGGTTAAAACCGTTAAGGAATCGAATATAAGCAAATATTCTAGCACTTTTTTTTCCCTTAAAAAGGTCGGCTTTAAACCAGAATTATTTAATTATTAATTATTAATTATTCGGTGGGCGAAGAGTGAAAGCTAACTATATAGCTTTAGCGAACGCGTGCATACAGTGTTACCTAGGCTGTTGATTCTGATGATTTTTCCACTCCGAAAAGTTATGCAGCACTACTCCTGCTTCTGTCTATGAACAAGAGATTATTAAAAGTGTCGCTCGGGTACTGTTTTTGAATTAGTCTTAGTATTTTTAAGATAGCCCTTGTTATTCCGCTATAGGGTAAAAGAGTCAAACAGAAAACCTGATAGAATCAACTCCCTAGGTTTTACCAAAATCTTAACTATTTTCTAGCAATAAGAATAAGAGGGAAAGCAAAAATCAGCTAACTCTACTATTTTTATTGCAAAAATTTCAATGGGAAATTGAACTACATAGGTATTGATGCTATGAAAAGTCTGCCAATTATCTCTTTATCAGAATTAGAAAAAGCTAGCCCTGAAGAAATTAAGAAATTGTATGATGTTTGCTACGAACATGGTTTTTTCTATCTTAAAGAACATGGAGTTTCTCCAGAAATAATCAATCAAACTATTGAGGCATCTCGGAAATTTTTTGAACTACCTGAAGAGGTAAAACAAAACTACCGTCAAGATATGCAAAAAGTTTATCCCAAAACTTCCAGGGGTTACGTTCCTTTGTATGGGGAATTTCTGAATAAAGAAATTGGGTTTGACCCCAAAGAAATTTTTGATTTAGGTATAGAAAGACCTTTATCAGAGCAACCATTTACAGGTCCGACAGTTATACCTGATGATAGTGTAGCTCCAGGTTTTGCCAGCTCTCATTATCAGCTACAAAGTGAAATAATGACAAAGGTAACTCCTAAATTATTAAAAGGATTAGCCTTAGCTTTAGGATTAGAAACTAATTTCTTCGATAGATTTTTTACAGAGCCAACATTAATCCAACGCACGATTTATTATCCAGCAGGTATGGGAAAAGCAGGAAAACATACTGATAATGGCATATTTACAGTTTTAATTCAAGAATATTTTCCTCAGCCTTCCTTGAGAGTTCATACTAAAGAAGAATGGATAGATGCTCCCTGTGTAGAAGATGCCTTTGTGATTAATTTAGGGGATATGTTACAAATGTGGACAAAAGGATTATTTGTCAGTACGCCCCATGAAGTATTTCATCGTAATGATGAAGCAACTCGAATATCAATTCCCTTCTTTGTTTATCCAAATATTGATGCAATAATTGAACCATTTGGAACTACTGAAAAAATTAGTGCTAAAGAAGTAATGTTAAAGAATTTTGTGTCAATTTGGGAAACTCATGAAGGAGCAGGTAGGGCTAAAGAATTAGCCTAAATTTAGAGATAGATAAAAACTGAATAATGTCCATAAATCAAGCTTTAATAAATTACTCATTATCACCTATTTATTAAGGCTTTAATAACTATGTGTATCCACAAATTGAGTTAGTTTAGTAATAATTGTATGAGAATAAATGATTAACGAGTACGTTGAGATAGCCAATTATTATGACAACTTATTGACAAGTGGATACTTTAACTATGATTCCCTTAGCAATATCTTGTACAACTTACTTGGTGCTAGAAGAAAAGTTTTAGATATTGGTGTAGGGACTGGATTACTTACAGAAAAAATGCTTTCCTTGGCAAATTACAATATTGTTGGTGTTGATTTTTCTCCCCGAATGCTGGAAATTGCTAAGAAGAAATTAGTAAATTCAGATGTTAAGTTGATTTGTCAAGATATTACAGAATTTGAAACTGAGGAAAAGTTTGAAGCTATAGTTTCAACTGGAGGTGTTATTTGCGTAGTGGAAGAAGATGGAGAATATAAAATTGTTAGCCACATAACCGATACAGAAAAAAATAAGCAGTTGCTGGCAAAGCTACACAGTCAGTTAGACGAAGGTGGATTATTAGCATTGGGAATTCAGGGAACTCATACCAACTATAAAAAGGAAATCAAAGATAAGATTTTTTATGAGCAGAAAATCAAGAAAGAGGGAAATTATATTGATAAGTGGTATGTGTTTTCTCAAGCTAATGGAGAAATTCTCAACGAACAATTTTGCCGTTTTTATGTTTTTGATGGACAGCAGACAAATAAGGTTCTGACTGATGCAGGATTTCAGCAAGGATATCAGATTATTGATGACAAGTTTTTAGTCAGCTACAAATAATAGGGCAACTATGACACAATTAATGAATGCATAAACTGGGAAAATTTAACTATGAACGATTATCAAATAATTGCACAACAAGCAAGACACCAACAGGAACTCTTAAAGCCAAATCGCTTTGCCAAGATTTCTGAACGAGAAGACAAATCCGATCTCCCCGATTCAATTTGGCAACCCCTTTTGGCAAATGCCTACTTACAAAGTTGGAATGGCATAGCTCTCAACAAAGGAGTTACCGAAATAGGGATTTATCCTATGCTGTTGTCTGAACTTAAACCAAAAACAATTATTGAAATTGGTTCATTCACAGGTGGAAGTGGAGTTTGGTTAGCTGATTGTTTGGAAATATTTAAAGTCCAAGGAACTGTTTACTCTGTTGATATTGATCTTTCAATGCTGGATGAGAAAGCTAAAAATGAATCCGCGAGTCATTTTATCCAGGGAGATGGCAACAACCTTAGTATAGTGTTACCACCAGAAAAGCTTTCTGAGTTGCCACATCCTTGGCTTGTAACCCAAGATACTTCTATGGTAGATGTGACAGGATTACTAGAATATTTCCACAACAATGGCTCAAGAAGTGGAGATTACATAATCATTGAAGATACCAACAAATGGGTCTGGAATTCTTGGGGAGGAGGATGGGAAAATCAACAAGAAATGGAAAACGGCAGGCAGAAAATGCCTAAGTTAAGAGCTTGGTTAACAAACCATGAAGATGAATATTTGGTAGACACATATTATTTAGATATGTATGGTTACAATGGTCTGTAGCTGATAGCATACCTTACACAAATTCTGATTTAACATTACATACAGATTTGACGACCCGTCAGTTTCCAGGAGCTGTGCAAATGTTATTTTGCCTTGCCAATGATGCAGAGGGTGGGGAGAGCATTTTTGTGGATGGATTCCGTCTAGCAGAAGATTTACGTCAGTCAAATCCACAAGTTTTTCGCAATTTGTGTGAAACTAACTGGGAATGGGCATATTTTACTGAAGACAATCATAACCGTTTTACAGCACCAATATTAACTTTAGATAGCAATAACCAAATCTGTGCAGTACGCAGTATAGGGTTTCACCGAGGTCCTTTGCAGGTGCCATACAATCAGGTAGATGAGTGTTATAATGGACTGGTGACTTGGCTACGGCTTCTCAAGGAAAGTCAGTATCAAGTTTCCTTCAGATTAAAACCAGGAGATTTAATTGCTTTTGATAATCGTCGTATTCTTCATGGGCGTACTCATTTTGATATCAAGAGTGGTTTCAGACATCTCATTGCCTGTTACTTAGATAAAGACAATCTAATGTCTCAAATACCGGTTTTTAACGGTAAGATTAACTAGGGTTTGCTGAAAAAGTCTTTTTTAAGAAATAGGGGAGCGGGGGAGTAGGGGAGTAGGGGAATAATTTTTTTTGCCCAACTATGCGCCAAAAATACGCTCCATGCATGAGCATGAAGAGCTGAAAACCAAGGTATTTCAGACCTAAAAAGGCTAAAACTAACTATCAATTAAGAAAATAAAAAAGAATGATAGAATTAAT
>NZ_CEZPJD010000025.1:0-16307 GCF_983059655.1 Okeania sp. | reverse complement strand
AAAAGGCTAAAACTAACTATCAATTAAGAAAATAAAAAAGAATGATAGAATTAATGAACGCTGTTGTCCTCAATGGATATGGTGGACCTGATAAATTAGTTTATACTCAAGTTCCTAAACCTACTCCCCAGAAAGGAGAAATATTAATCAAAGTAGGAGCTTGTTCCATTAATAATACAGACATAAATACCCGTACAGGATGGTATGCAGCAGATGAAGGGTTTCAAGAAATCCTCCAAGATACCAAGAAAAATGATGAGGAAAAATCTACAGGTTGGTCTCAGACTGGGATACAATTTCCTAGAATTCAAGGTGCAGATATTGTTGGTGAAGTTGTAGAAATAGGTATAGATGTAGAACCTAAATTTCTCAATCAAAGGGTAATTGTCGATCCGTGGATCAGGGTAGAAAATATGGAAAAATATCAATATGTAGGCAGTGAATTGAATGGCGGTTTTGCCGAATATGTTGCTATTCCTGTCACCAACGTTTGTCTGATTAATTCATCTCTGTCAGATGTGGAGTTAGCTACCGTACCTTGCTCTTATTCTACGGCAGAAAATCTCTTGACAAAAGGAAGAGTTAGTGATAAAGATACTGTTGTAATCATGGGTGCTTCTGGCGGTGTGGGGAGTTCCGCCGTTCAGTTAGCTAAAATAAGAGGAGCAACAGTTATTGCAATTGTCGGCAAAAATAAAGAACATTTAGTTAAGGAATTAGGTGCTGATTATATTTATACTCGCAACGATGAATTAGCATCAAATTTGGCGCAACATGAAATTACTGTTTCCGTGGATGTGGTAGGTGGAGAATATTTTGAGATAATTTTCAAAGCGCTGAGTATTGGGGGACGGTATGTCACAGCAGGAGCGATCGCCTCTCCCATAGTTGAGCTAGACTTGCGAGATTTGATTTACAAAGATACAGAAATGATTGGAGCAACTCGCTTTGAACCTGAAGTGTTTCAGAATTTGCTTGAGTATATTGAAAAAGGTCTCTTGAAACCTCAAGTAGCTAAAGTTTTTCCCCTGAGTGAAATTAAGGAAGCTCAGAAATTTTTTCAAAATAAAGGCTTTTTTGGTAAAGTTGTGATTACGCCTGAAAAAAAACTATAGAAAAGTAAAGTTGATGATTACCTGAGATGATAAAATAACAGATACTTCACAGATGAAAATTTCAGGAGAAAATTATGACAAAACAAAAAGTTGGTTACATCGGCACTGGTGCGATGGGCAAACAAAACATCTATAAACTGCTAGAGGATGGGTATGAAGTCCAAGTTTATGATAAGTATCCAGAAGCAGCAAAACCAGTTATTGCCAAAGGGGCTATTTGGAAAGATAGTCCCAAGGAAGCTGCTCAAGGTGCCGATCTGGTGATTACCAATTTACCCTTACCCCATCATGTATTAGAAAATATGTTAGGGGAAACTGGAGCAGCAGAAGGAATGAGACCAGGTGCAACTTGGATGGATTTTTCTACAACTGACTACCATAATACCCAACATATAGCAGGAGAAGCTGCCAAAAAAGGAATATTCAGTTTAGAATCTCCCGTAAGTAACCTATCTCACATGGGTGTAGATTTTTGTAATGTTAGTTACTATGTTAGTGGCGATCGGGAAGGCTACGATCTTAGCAAAGAAACTCTGGATGCCATAGGCAAAATTTCCTTCTTTGTTAGTAAAACTATAGGCGAAGCTCAAACAGTAAAACTCCTAACCAACTTGTTGTTTTATTCACAAATGTTGGTATTAGGGGAAGTATATATGATTTGCAAAATATATGGCATTCCCTTTTTATGGATGTGGGATTATATTCGAGCTTCCATAGGAAATAGTGTGGTGACAGAGCAAGTAAGTCCCTTTATTTTTGATGGCAGTTATGATTATTCCTGTTCCTTAGAAATTACGGTTAAAGATACTGATTTAACAGTCAAATTAGCCGATGAATTAAATGTTCCGTTACCCTTAGGGCGTATTGTGGAAGAAAGATATCGGGAAGCCGGACAAAAATATGATGCCCATGATAATCATGTGAAAGTCACTAAATTAATTGAAGAAGACAATAATTTGGATTTGCGGTTGCCTGATTTTACGGCTCCTTCTCCTTATGGTTTAGACCGGAGTTACATTCATTCTGAAGAAAGAGTAACTGATAGTTTTGGGCGCATTAAACCTCTTCCTTATCAATTAGAATATGCAGCTCCGGAACCATTAGAAGATGAGAAATTGATGGATATTGCTAAATCTCTCACAGATTTTATGGCTTATATTAATTATTTAGTCTTAGGAGAAGCTAACGATCTAGGGAAAGGTATGGGATTAACTGATGAGTTATTAGTGGATGTGATTCGTTGGAGTGTTGGAACCTGTTGGATATTTGATAATATTGATACTTATCAACCTAATCCAGAGATTGTAGAGAAGATTAAATCCTTTGATTTTGGCAGCAAAGTCAAACTTCCAGTTATGACAAAGATGCTAGCACATCTGAGTCAGCAGAAGTAGGCAAGAAGCAAGAGTCATGCAAAAGTAAGAGTTTTTGAAGAAAAATAGACTTAATTAGATTTGTTTTTGACAATTACTGCGAAGTCTATTGACGATTAGATGTTTTTATTTTGACTTAAGTGTGATACATTCAATACCTGAAGTCTCTCCAAAACTACCGATTTGGGAACTCTCGCATCTGGAGAATCTATCGAGAGGACATCAGTTTAGTCATCTAGACAAGTGATGCTGTTGTCAATTATTAATCTTTGGCAGCACGTCATATCATATCCGGTTGAATAATTAGACTTTGGTGGAAGGAAGGCAGGAGGCAGAAGGTTTTCTCCCATTGTCACCTTAATTTTATACACGCTCCGATGCTACCGGACATGATGTCACCTTTGAAGAAAACCAAAAATTTATAGTCATTTCAGTTAAGATTGAGACAAGGGTTTCTTGCCTTGAAAGAATTTCAGCTGAAAAAGTGTTTCAGTCTTATTCAGAATGACTATATCTATTGTTAACAGTTTACTCCTAATCACAAAAATGCTAACCCTTGAAGATTTATACCAAGTGTATGCCGAGCATAAAGATGAATACAGTACTCGAGTACAAGAATTTACTATCGGCCATAAGCACTTTAAATTTAACACTCAAACAGCGATCGCAGGAGTAATCAATCTTTCCACTGACTCCTGGTGGATCCACTCCATTTGTTATACTGCAGAACAAGCCATTCAACGAGGAAAAGTGCTGAATGCTGAAGGGGCTGACATTGTGGATATTGGTGCAGAATCAATGACAGCAGGTACTGCCAGAGCTGATGAATTCAAACAAAAAAGCGAACTGCTTCCTGTTATTCGCACTCTGAGTGAAGAAAAAGTATTGACTTCTGTAGAAACCTATTACCCAACAGTAGCTAGGGAATGCTTAAAAGCTGGTGCTAATGTCATTAACTACACTGGACATGAGAACAGCGAGGAAATGTATCAAGCGATTGCGGATTACGATGCTGCAATCATTATATGCTATGTTCAAGGAAAACATGCCAGAGATGTAGGGGAATTTGATTTTAGCAAGGCTCGAGATCCAATTAATTTAGTCTATGATTTTCTAGCCAAGGAGATCGAAAAAGCCACTAAGTGTGGTGTGACAAAAATTATGGTCGATCCGGCTATCGGTGTGGGATATACAAATTTCTACTTCAAATACAATAATGCACCCAATCGAATCCGCTATCAAATAAATGCTCTCTTGAATGGCTTTAGGCTCAAAAAATTAGGATTTCCTGTGTTTAACATGATTCCCACTGCCATGGAATTCTTCGGAGAAGAAGTCAGAAGCGCTCAAGTGTTTATGTCTGTTTTTGCTGCTTTGGGTGGAAGCAATATTGTCAGAACTCACGAAACAGCTAAAATCAGAGCGATTTTGGACATTTTTACTGCTGTTTAAGTCGATCCTAAAAATAAAGATGATGATTAAAAAAGCTCTTGTTACAGGTTCTGCTGTGGGAATTGGACGGGCGATAGGTCTAGATCTGGCAAGTAAAGGATTTGATGTTGCATTTCACTACAACAATAGTGCTGAAGTAGCTCAACAAGCTAGCCAAGAGGCTGCTGCTACCCATGGTGTTAAATCAATTGCGCTTCAAGCAGATATTACCAAACCAGAGGAGGTTCAATTTCTAGTAGAACAGGCAGCAGAACAGCTAGAAGGCTTATCTGTCGCCATCAATAGTGTGGGTAACTATTTAGAAAAACCACTCACTATCTCTTCTCTAGAAGAGTGGCATCACATCCTAGATTCCAACCTCAATAGTGTTTTCTATATGACTCAAGCAATACTTCCCCATCTCAGGAAAGCAGGCTGGGGTCGGATCGTTAACTTTGCCTTTGCCAGCGCTCAACATATGATAGTAGATGATATACATCCTGTCTATCGAATGGCTAAAACAGCTCTCGTCAGCTATAGCAAGGGCCTAGCTAAAGAGTTAATTCAAGAAAACATTACTGTTAATGTAATTGCTCCAGGAGTGGCAGAAAACTCTATTGGTTTAGAGGAAACCATCCCCCTACTACCCAAGAAAAGACCTGCAACACTTGAAGAAATGTGCTACGCCGTTAATTTTTTTATCAGTCCTAAAGCGGATTACATTACTGGACAAATCCTGGAAGTTGCCGGGGGATGGAGATTGTAATAGACCTCTCCGGAAAAGAGGGAGTAGGGGGAAAGAATTAATGATTTCTGCTTACGGGATTGATTTTATTTTTAATTATCGGAGATGTCTAATGGATAACGATCTAGGGAAAGGGAAAGGTATGGGATTAACTGATGAGTTATTAGTCTATGTGATTCGTTGGAGTGTTGAAACCTGTTGGGTATCTGATAATCTTGATACTTATCAACCTAATCCATAGATTGTGGAGAAGATTAAATCCTTTGATTTTGGCAGTAAAGTGAAACTTCCAGTTATCACAAAGATGCTGGCACATCTGAGTCGTTAACAGAAGTTTTTTGTTTGTAGTTTTGCCCTAGTCCCTCAAATATTTATGTCTGGGCTAGAGCAAAACTACGAGCCTCATTATAATTGTTCTACTGGACATGATATAATCATAAAGATGAGTAAACTATAAGTGTCAATATCAACATCTTGTTATTTAGAAATAGTATAATAACCTGAAAATTATAGCTTTAATATTTTTATATGCACAAAAATAAAGAAGATCCAGGAAAAATTTCTAATGATGTAGAAGAGTGGGTCTTTGGTGCTGAAATAGCTAATAGGTTTACTGATGAAGCTGAAAAACATATACCTGACTACTGGAAAGTAATAGAACTAACAATTAATATACTCAAAGATAATGTACCTAAAGATGGGTATATTATAGACGTGGGATGTGCCAGCGGTAATACATTATTGTATTTATACAAACATGGTTTCAAAAATTTGTTTGGGATAGATTCTTCTCAAGAAATGTTAAAAGTAGCTAGCAAAAATCTGAGTAAAGTTGACAACGATTTCCCTTCTAGACTTTTTCAATCAAAAACATTCGTTAAAAATATGACTTTTGATGCTATTCTTTGCAACTGGACTCTTCACTTCATTCAAGAAAGACAAGAGTACTTAAAAGCTATTTTTGATTCTTTAGTTAGTAATGGATTATTTATCCTGACAGAAAAAACACTTCAAAGTACAATAATAGAAGATAAATATATACTTTTTAAACAAAAAAAAGGATTGAGTAATGAAGAAATTGAACGTAAGAAACAACAGTTAGAAGGTGTGTTACGTCCCTTGTCTGTAACACAAAATCTAGAGTTATTAACTAAGACTGGTTTTTATCAAATAGAAATAATAAATGCTAAACTCGGATTTGTCACTTTTTTGTGCATAAAACCCTAAGTATCTGAAAAAAGTTGTAAATTCTAGTATCTTAGCTACCAATAATGGAAAATAACTCTTTTGTAACAGTTAATAACAAACGCTTTCACTACATTTGGTTACGCGATAATTGTCTTTCTGAGAAAAGTCGCCATTCTAGCTCTTTTCAGAAGCTCTATGACTTCAGCGAAGGAAAAGAAATCCCAAATCCAAAACTTGTAAAGTTAACAGATGAGGAATTGATAATTGACTGGGATGAAGATCCTCCACATCGCAGCATTTTTCCTATTGAATGGTTGATGGCTTATGCTTACGATCGCAACCAAGATGGCCACAACGACAAGCATAAGGAAGCACAAAGTCGCTATCCTGAAGAATTTTTGTGGAATAAAGCTTTGCTGGAGAGCTATCTATCTGAGTGGGAAAATTCTAGTTTCGGGGTTTCTCAAGGATGGAAAGATCGGCTTTTTAGATATGGTTTTAGTTTAATCCATGATTTAATTCCAGAAAAACATCAGGATTTTCTGGCTTCTATTGGACCAATGCTCTATACTGAAGTAGGAGCTTTCTATGATGTTGAATACAAGTCTGGAGCGAACGACTTAGGAGATACTTGCCATCTTCTCACCCCTCATACTGATTACCCAAACAGAGATTATCCTCACTTGCTAACTTGCTTTTACATGGTTAAAAATGAATCGATAGGAGGAGAATCAATTTTAGTAGACGGTTTTCGTGTTGCTAAAGATTTTGGTGAAAAATATCCCCATTACTTTCGATTATTAGCTCACACTCCCATCCAGTTCCGTCAATTCTATACAAACTGGCAGTATTTTTATACTAGAAGTATACCTATTCTTAAGTTGGATGATTCTGGAGATTTAGTTGCGATTAACTTTGCTCATTCCCATGCTAGTAATTGGAATCTTCCTTTCGAGCAGATGGAGGAGTTTTATCAAGCTTATGCAACCTTCTTTAACTATCTCAAAAATCCAGATTACCAATATTGTTTGCGTCTGGAGAAGGGAGACTGTTTGCTGATGAATAATGATCGCATTCTTCATGGCAGAAAGTCTTTTGACCTCAGTTCAGGAAGCAGACTTTTGAGAGTAGGATATTTAGTTTGGGATCATATCACAGGAAGAGAGAATTTTCACCAATATAAAGATTTGTATATGAGTAAATAGCTGTTGCACTTGTATTCTATTCTTTAACCTAAAGAGTGTAAATTTTTCCGAAAATTATGAAAATATCTAAGATTACTGTCTATCAAGTAACTTTACCCCTAGAACATCCTTAACGACTATCAGGTGGTAGGTTGTATTTTGACAAACTGGATTCTACTATCATTGCTATGGATACAGATGAAGGAATTCGGGATTGGGGAGTAAGGATGTCCTTGGGGTTCTACTTATTTACCAGCTTTTCCAAGGGGTGTCAGAGCTGGAATTGAAGAACTCGCCCCTCACTACCTTATAGAACCCCAGAGCAAATTGCTATCGTAGATCGTGGCAATTTAATTACCTACCAAAAACTAGACCAGTTAACAGATAACTTAGCAGGTTACCTTCAACAAAAAGGAGTCACCTCAAATCAACCTGTTGGAGTTTTTCTAGAAAAATCTCAAGATTATATTATTGCCTGTCTAGCTATCCTGAAAGCTGGTGGGGCTTATATGCCTCTGGAAATAAAATATCCGGATGCAATCATTGCCAAAATGGTAGCGGATCTCAACCTAATGTAATTATTACTAAGAGTCAATATTCCCAAAGATTAAGTAGTGAATTCGCTCTAAAAATTTTACCTATAGACAGAGAAAATAACTGGAACTCACCCCCAAGACAAGACCAAAAATTACCATCAATAGCCCCTCAAGATATATCTCATCTCGCCTACACATCAGGAAGTACAGGAGAACCAAAAGGCATATTATTAAGCCATCAAGCACATCTTGTTAGTGAGTTGAGGCGAGATCGAATAAGTTTGTGTAAATCACGAGATCGTTTAGCATATAATACATTCTTTCAATGGGAAATATGGAGACATTTAATCAGAGGTGCAACCTGTTATATTATCCCTGATGAAATTATTTGTGATTCTCAACTATTTTGTGATTTTATCTTTGAAAATAAAATCAAGGAAATAACAATATCTCCTTCATTAATGCAAACTATAATTAATACAGTTGCAGCCGATCGCATAATCTCGAAATTATCAGCCTTAGAAGTTATTTGGTTTACTGGGGAAGCAGTAAACAAAAATCTAAAATATCAATTGCTAGACAGATTACCATCTACTCGTTTAATAAATTATTATGGGCTGAGTGAATGTGCTACTATTGCCGTTGATTATTTGCGAGAAAGCGAAGATTTACCATCAGGGTTCTGCTCTGTTGGCACTCCTTTTGAAGAAGATAAAGTTATCCTTTTAGATGAAAATGGCAATCAAGTGTCTCCAGGAAATGAGGGAGAAATATATGTCAATAGCCCCTGTATGTTTCAAGAATATTTGAATAAACCTAGTCTCACGGCTGACAGTTTTATTGATATTAACGGCAGTCGCTTTTTTAGAACAGGAGATTTAGCTGTTATTCTACCCAGTGGAAAACTGGAAATCAGGGGACGCTGTAATTCTATGGTCAATCTGCGGGGATATAACATATCCTTAGCTGGGATTGAAAACACTTTATTAGAACATCCAGAAATTAAAAGCTGTGTAGTTATTCTTCAAGGAAAAGAAGAAGCAGAAAAGAGACTGATAGCCTATTTCGTATCTCAAGAGCAAGGGAAATCTCCTGAGGAGGTTGGGCAGCTAAAATTAAGTTTACGTCATCACTTACAAGAGTGTTTGCCTCCTTATATGATTCCAGGCGTTTTTGTAGCGATCGAGGAAATTCCTTTAACTCCCATTGGTAAGTTAGATCGTAGCAAACTACCTATTCCAGACCATTCCCGCCCAAAATTAGCAGTGCCGTTAGTCAAATCTAAAATGGAGGCTATGGGTGCAGAGGTTCTGGTGCTGAGTGCTGATGTAGCTAATCAGCAACAAATGGAGGCAGTAATTGCTCAAGCAGAGGATCGCTTTGGAAGCATTAATGGAGTCATCCACAGCGTTATGTTTACTAGAGAAAAAGCATTGTCTTCTATCGCTAAGACTACTAACACTCAGGTTCAGAATCACTGCCTAGGAAAAGTTGCGGGAACCCTTATCTTATCAAAGGTTTTCCAGAATAAACATCTTGACTTCTGCATATTGCTATCATCTATAGCATCGGTACTGGGAGCTACAAGCCATGTTGCTTACTCAGCAGCCAATCTGTTTATGGATGCCTTCGTTCACCAGCAAAACAAAACTAATGCTATCCCTTGGTTAAGTGTTAACTGGGAGGAAACCGATCAGGGCGATTATCAAATTGGAGCCACATGGATTCAATTTACAATAACTCCCGAGGAAGGCATTCAAGCCTTTGAGAGGATTTGATCGACTCAAAACCTGAATCAAATCATTCTCTCCAATGGAGACCTAGAAGCTCGCATAGATCAATGGGTAAAACTTAAATCTGTAAACAAACAAAATAACCCCGATCAACAAGAATCATCCTCACTGGTTGAGTTTCGTCAGCAATTAGAAACATTTCCTATAGTTGAGCGTAGGGCATTATTGGTGACTTATGTTCGGAAGCAGATAGCAAAAGTCCTCGGAACATCTCCAGATTGCATCGCATTAGAGCAAAAACTCATAGACTTAGGATTAGACTCTTTGATGTCTATTGAGTTGAAAAACTCTCTCCAATTGAGTCTGGGTTTATCTTTACCTTCTACTTTGTTCTTTGATTATCCAACTCTAGAAGCAATAATTGGTTATTTGGCTGAGGAAGTTCTTTCTTTTGACGACTTGACCTGTGTAACCGATGCCTCGATTAAACAGGGTATGGAGGATGACTCCTACCGCTCTACCTTAGTACCCATTCAGCCAAATGGCTCAAAACCTCCTCTGTTCTTTGTCCCTGGAGTCTTTGGCAACGTCTTCGATATCTATCCCTTGGCACAACACCTAGGTTCAGAACAACCTTTATACGGCTTGCGATCGCTCGGTTTAAATGAGGACGAAAAACCATTAGCTCGCATGACAGATATAGCAGCCAACCACATCAAAGCCTTACAAGCCGTTCAGCCTCAGGGCCTATACTTTCTGGGCGGTCATTCCCTCGGAGGCAAAGTGGTCTTCGAGATGGCTCAACAGTTACAAGATCGAGGACAGGAGGTAGCTTTGCTAGCCATTGTGGATTGTTTGGAGACAAATCCTCAAAAATATCAAGACTTTTCTGATTGGGACAATGCTAAACTCATCAACGATCTGAGCAGTTTTTATGAAGGTTCTTTAGGACAGGAGGTCAAAGTTTCAGCAGAAACACTTCAATCTATTGGAGAAGGTCGCCAGTTAGATTACCTTCTGGAAAGATTGAGAATAGCAGGCTTGAATTTAAGCCAAGGTGAGCTAAAACGAATTTTCCAAGTTTACAAAGCTCATATTCAAGCTGATGTTGACTATATCCCAAAGGAGAGTTATCCAACTGCTATTACTTTCTTCCGAGCTATTGAAGCTGGTTTATTTGAGGCGACTCTCGGTAAAACAACAATACTCGAAGACCCAACTTGGGGCTGGGGTGAAATTTCTGCTGAATCTGTGACACTTCATAAGGTTCCAGGCAACCATTTCACGATAATGCGAGAACCTCATGTTCGAGTTCTAGCTCAAAAATTTAGGGCTTGTCTTGAAAGCCACTGTAGACACTAAAATAACCCCAAGCAAGCAGATTCTCAGGCAGTTTTTATCAAGGATATGGCCTACTATTTATTCCACTTAGCTGATCGAGAATTTTTGTCTATATTTGAAAATACTTTTCTTGTGCGTGATCCCGCTAAAATGCTCCCATCACTTTACGATAAGTGGCCTGATTTCACTTTTGAGAGTAGGATATTTAGTTTGGGATCATATCACATGAAGAGAGAATTTTCAGCAATATCAAGATTTATATCTGAGTAAATAGCTGTTGCACTCGTGTTCTATTCTTTAATGTAAGAGTGTGAATTTTTCCGAAAATTATGAAAATATCTAAGATTACTGTCTATCAAGTAACTTTACCCCTAGAGCATCCTTACCGACTATCAGGTGGTAGGTTGTATTTTGACAAACTTGATTCTACAATAATTGCGATGGATACAGATGAAGGAATTCGGGGTTGGGGAGAAGGATGTCCTTGGGGTTCCACTTATTTACCCGCTTTTCCACGAGGTGTCAGAGCTGGAATTGAAGAATTAGCCCCTCAATTGATAGGACTCGATCCCAGACGTATTGATTTTATCTATCGGACAATGGATACTGCTCTACCTGGTCATCCCTACATTAAATCTGCTTTGGATATGGCTTGTTGGGATATTTTGGGTAAAACAACAGGTCTACCACTTTGCGAACTGTTTGGTGGTCGTCTTGACCAAGAAATAACCATTCAAAATTCTGTTCCCACAGGTACTCCAGAAGAAATGATTGAATCGATTAAACGGGGTCAAGCAAAAGGGGAAACGGTTCATACCTGTAAAATTGGTGCAGATGTAGCGTTAGATATTGAGAGAATTCAAGCGATCGGTGCTTATTTGCCTGCAAATGAAACTGCAACTTTTGATGTGAATAGAGCTTGGTTAGTAGATGAAGGTATGAGGGTAATGAATTCGGTAAAAGAACCAATTTTGTATTTTGAACAGCCTTGTGAAACTTATGAAGAATGTTTACAGTTACGTCAATTGACTTATCATCCTATTATCTTAGATGAATGTATTCAAGCTTATGGTCATGTTGTTCGCGCTCAAGCTGACCGTGCTTGTGAGGCTATTGGGTTAAAAATTGGTCGAGTAGGAGGATTAACTAAAGCCAGACGTATCCGAGATTTTTGTGTGGAAACAGGAATTAGGATGAATATTGAAGTCACTGGGGGAAGTGTGATTGGAGATGCAGGATCGGTTCATCTCGCTCAGAGTACCCCACTAACTCACTTGCGAGCAACTTGGTTATGCCATGAAATGTTGACTGTGGATACAGCTAAAGGTGGTCCCCGGAATAAAGGGGGGAAAACTTCTGCACCAGAAGCTCCAGGGTTAGGTATAGAGCCAATAATGGATGTTTTGGGAGAAGCGATCGCTGTGTACGAATAAAATTTGTATATCATTACCTTGGTAAGATTATGAGTAAAACTCTGGCCTTATGGTCTACCTTTCGTGCAACATCTACTGCATTTGAGTGCATGATGCGAGAACGAGGTGATTTTGTGGTTTTTCACGAGCCCTTTGGGCTTTCATTTTACAATAGCGAAGAACGGCGTAATACCAATCGTTATCCAGATGCTGAAATCAAAGCTGAGAATAACTATGAAGCCACAAGACAAAGGTTGCTCGACATTGCCAAAAAGCACCAGGTCTTTATCAAAGATATGCCTTACTACATCAGCCACTTAATACAGCCTGAATTTTTGGCTGAGTTTGACAATACTTTCCTGGTACGAGACCCAGCTAAAATGCTTCTTTCTTTGCACTACCGATGGCCAGATTTTACTCTAGAAGAAACTGGTTACGAACCACTCTATAGTTACTTTATGATGGCTCAAGAGATTAGCGGTAAAACACCCATATTAATCGACGCTGAGGATTTGCTTCACAATCCAGACTCAACCGTTAAAGCTTATTGCAATGCAGTGGGCATCCCTTTTCTTCCAGAAGCCTTAAGTTGGGAACCAAAATCTCGACCAGAAATTAACCACTGGCAAAGTGGGGTGTGGCATAGTTCTCTTAATGCTAGCAATGGGTTGAGAGATCGAAAGCAGAAAGAAATTAACTATGGAAAGGTGGAGGATAACGATCGCTTAAAGCAAGCCTACGAGTATTGCTTGCCTTATTACCAAAAACTGTACGAACATCGACTGCGGATTAAATAGCGACTGGTAACGCTGAAACAAACGATAGTGAATAGAATCGATTATGGTTCGCCATCCTGAATACTAAATTTTTCCAACAAAAAGGAGATGTCATGAGCGAAGGTCCTTTGTCCGGTCTAAAAGTTATTGATTTGACACAGTATATAGGGGGTCCATATTGTACAAAACTCCTTGCTGGGTTTGGTGCTGAGGTCATAAAAGTCGAACCACCTAGTGGCGATCCCGTTCGACACATAGGACCATTTGTAGACAGCAAACCAGGGATTGAGCGGAGTATTCCATTTCATTGGCTCAACTCCGGAAAAAAAAGTGTAACTCTCGACCTGGAAACACCAAAAGGAATAGAATTCCTCAAACAACTGATTGCAGGGGCAGATGTTTTAGTCGAGAATTTTGCTCCCACGGTTATGTCCAAGCTAGGATTAAGCTACGACCGGGTTCGAGAAATTAATCCTGCTATTGTGATGACATCTATTTCTAATTTTGGTCAGGATGGACCATATCGGGATTATCGAGCTAATGAAGCAATTTTATATGCCATGAGTGGCTGCATGGAGTCAACTGGGGATACAGATAAACCACCTTTAGCTGCTGGGCCAGCTGTTAGCCAGTACACGGCTGGTATGTATGCCTACTTCGGTACTCTAGTGGCGCTTTTTCAACGTGGGGATGCTGGTGTTGGTCAATATCTTGATATCTCCATTCAGGAAAGCGCAATTGAGAACGTCCAGATGAGAGCAGTCGCCTATCTTCATACGAGTCAGCGCAAACCACGCAATAGCAGCAACCGAGACTGGGCACCGTGGCAGTGTTATCCTTGTCGCAATGGTTATGCTGCCGTGCTGGGAGGTCCCCATCGTAATTGGCGAAAGGGAGCCTCTTTATTTGAAGAGCCACGTCTTTTAGAAGATCGGTTTCTCCATGTATTCGATCGCGCCAAGGCTCATGATGAGGTAGAGTCTTTGATAAAACCTTGGCTGATGCGTCACGACAAAGAGGAAATTTTTGAACTGGGGTTAGCCAGGGGATTTGCCTTTGGTTACTTGGCGTCAATGGCAGAAGCGTTCGAGTTTCAACAGCACCAAGAGCGGGAGTTTTTCCTAGAAACTGAATCCCACCCAGAAGTAGAACGCTTAAAATCCTGTCAAGCTCCCTTCCGCTTATCGAACAGTTCCTGGTATATGGGGCGATCGCCATTGCTAGGAGAACATAATCAACTCATCCAGGCTCAAGAGGAGCAATCTTTATTGACTGAGAGGAATCAAGTAAAACAGAACGGCAAGCCATTGCCAAACCAAAAGAAAAAGCCACCTTTGTCAGGAATTCGAGTGCTGGAGATTTCCCGGGAATGGGCAGGCCCTCATGCCGGAAGAATCCTGGCTGATTTTGGTGCTGAAGTAATCCGAATTGATTATCCCCGTCGGATGGAAACGACAAGGGGAGCTTCGACCAAAAATAAAGCTTATAATCAGCAGTTGGGTTTTCATCACCTCAATCGTAATAAAAAATGCCTAGCAGTTGATCTTAACGATCCGGTGGATCAAGAAATCTTGAAAGACCTGATCCGTCAAACAGACATCGTTCTAGAAAATGCCAGACCGGGGGTACTCAAAAAATTAGGCTTTTCTTATGAAGAACTTAAGGCGATTAAACCGAACATCATTTTGGTTTCAATGTCCGCTTATGGACAAACAGGAACTTATGCGCCCTATCCCGGTTATGGTGCTTCTATCGAACCTCTCAGTGGTGTAAACTGTCTCACCGCTTATAGTCCATATACAGATGCAGATGCAAAGCGGATTAGGGAAACTGACATGATTAATGGTGTTATGGGTGCTTGTGCTGCCATGACTGCCTTATCCAATCGTCAAAGAACGGGAGAAGGAGATTGGGCCGATCTCTCCCAGTTAGAAGGATTGACACACGCGATTGGAGGAGAACACTTCTTGGAATATGCGGTCAATGGGGAGACTACCTTACCTATCGGGAATCGTCATCCAGCTTACGCTCCCCACGGGTGTTATCGTTGTCGGGAGAAAGACCAATGGGTTGTTATCGCCATCGGCTCTGATGAGGAATGGAAGACTTTTTGCGAGATTCTCGGACAGCCGGAGTTGAGCGAAGAACCGCGCTTTGCAAGCACCTGCGTTCGTCAAGAAAATCGCGACGCACTCGACAGGCATATCGAAGCATGGACGTGCGAAAAAACACACTATGAAGTCATGCACTTGCTCCAAGAGCGCGGGTTGATGGCAGGAGCCGTTTTAAATATGGCGGAACTCTGTCAAGATCCTCATCTGTGGGAAAGAAAGTATTTTCAGAAACCCAGTACGGGTTCGGATGCATTTTTTCCTGGCTTTCCATTACGGATGTCTGTCACTAGCCCGGTTTTTGAACATATTGGTGCAGATTTAGGGGAACACAATCGTACAATTATCTGCGATCTACTGGGTCGTCCTGAAGAACAAGTCAAATCCTGGCCGGAAGAGGAACTGGGTACTGATTACGATTCATAGTAGACATCTCCTCCAAAAGAGGGAGTAGGGAGTAGGGAACCCACCCCTAACCCCTCCCAGGAGGGGAAATAATTGACAATTTATGTACCATAATTGATTTGATTTTTTATTATTGGAGATGTCTAGTAATTTGATAAGGCAAGGATTTTCGGCAGCGAGGGAGTAGCGATCGCTGTTTATGAGTAAAAGTGTGGAAGTGTTAGACCTCCTGCAAAAATAAATAAAGATGGGGCGACTGCTAGATGGAAAAATGTCCGAATGCGATCTCCCCTACTCTTGAGGATTTTTTTTTAGTTTTATAAGGCTTTACTGCACGAATATTCTGAAGTACTTGTAGTGTAAGATTTTATCATTAGTAAGATTTATTGAAAAATTATTGCTTCATATGCGGATTGAATAAAATTACTAGAGGCTTAAATATATGAAAGAGTGGTTTTTACCAACATTAGTAGCAATTTTGTGTTAGGGGAGGTTGGGCATTCTTTAAAATGTTAACTGTGGATAAAGCTACAGGTGGTGCGCGGAATCAAGGTGGTAAGAATTTTGCGCCAAAAGCTCCAGCGTTGGGTGTGGAACTGAAAATGGATGTTTTAGGTGAAGCGATCGCTGTTGATCAATAAAATTTTGTATATCATTGTCTTGGTAAGATTATGAGTAAAATTCTGACCTTATGGTCTACCTTTCGTGCGACATATACTGCCTTTGAGTGCATGATCCGAGAAGGAGGTGATTTTGTGGTTTTTAAAGAACCCGGCTTTCATTTTACAATAGCGAAGAACAGGGCAATACCAATCGTTATCCAGATTTTGAACATATTGGTGCAGACTGAGGGGAACACGATCATACAATCATCTGCGATCTATATGGGGCAACCTGAAAAGCAAGTTATAGCGCTTTTCACATGGATAGACTACAGTTAGTATGGGCAACCCAAAA
>NZ_CEZPJD010000024.1:0-25838 GCF_983059655.1 Okeania sp. | reverse complement strand
AATAGGCAACAGGCAACAGGCAACAGGCAACAGGCAACAGGCAACAGGGAAGAAAAAAATTATCTATCTATGTAATTTCCGGAGATATCTATATATAAAATTTAGAAAAATTCTCCCCTACTCCCCTACTCCCCTACTCCCCCACTTCCCCACTTCCCTACTCCCCCACTCCCCTACTCCCCCACTCCCCTACTCCCCTACTCCCCTACTCTCTCGGAGATGTCTAATCAATTCCAACAGCTTTACCTTCTAATATATTAACCGCCCCTTCTAATAGCTTCTCTTCAATATATGGCTTAGTAAAGTACCCCTTTGCCCCCAGCTCAAATGCCATTTCCATGTGTTTTTTCGCACCACGAGATGTCAACATCGCCACAGGTAAAGTATTCAAATGAGCATCTTTTTGCATCCGAGATAATAACTCAAAGCCATCCATCCGAGGCATTTCAATATCACAGAATACCAAATCACAAGGTAAACCTGCACGCATTTTTTCCCAGGCATCCTTACCATCCCTTGCCTGTTCAACTCGATAACCAGCTTTACTAAACGTCATTGATAACAATTCACGAACTGTAATTGAGTCATCAACAATTAATACTGTTAACTCACTCTTTTGCTGCACAGTCAAAGATGCCTCATCCTCTTCGCTAGATGACCACATATTACCCTCATCTCGGCGTAGTCTTCCTGTTGCTAAGTTAATTAATTCAATAACATCTGCGATCGCTACAATATTACCATCCCCTAAAACTGTTGCTCCAGCAATACCTACAGGTTTAGGTATAGGCCCCTCTAATTGTTTAATTACAATTTCCTTCTGTTGCTCCAAAACTTGATCGACTTGCACCGCCAAAAATATGCCAGCAGAAGCAGAGCGCAAAACAACAATTGAAATCATATCTTCCTCGGCATTCATCCCATACACATTAGCGCGACGGAGATGACGATTATAAACAAGCAACTCTCGTAAGTGACGGAAAGGCAACTTTGAGCCACGCCATTCTATATAATTTTCCTCATTTTCTCCTATTTTTACATCCTCCTTAGACACTTTAATCATATCTTCTACCCCATCCATCGGAAAAGCAATCCAGGAGCGATCGCTAATACAACATAATGCTTTC
This sequence comes from Okeania sp., assembly GCF_983059655.1. Taxonomy (NCBI): domain Bacteria; kingdom Bacillati; phylum Cyanobacteriota; class Cyanophyceae; order Oscillatoriales; family Microcoleaceae; genus Okeania; species Okeania sp. The sequence continues at coordinate 24,711 of NZ_CEZPJD010000024.1, read as the reverse complement.
GAGATACTCAAAGTCAGAGGTAAGCGAATTGTAAATATCGTACCCTTACCAATAGTAGAGTCAATAGAAATAGTACCTCGAATTTCAGTTAAATTAGTCTTTACCACATCTAACCCAACTCCACGACCTGAAAAATTATCAGCCTTATCTTTTGTACTAAAACCCGGATGAAATAGCAAATCATAAATATCAATGTTAGTCATCCCTTGAGCTTGTTTTTGAGTAATTACACCTTTTTCTATGGCTTTCTTCTTTACTTTTTCAGGATTAATTCCTGCTCCATTATCTGCCACCGAAATCACCGTCTGATTACCTTGGTGAAAAGCACGAATTGTGATTTGACCTTGACGAGACTTACCTGCTGCTAGACGTTGCTGAGGCGTTTCAACTCCATGAGTTATAGCATTATTGATTAGATGTTTCATTGGATCAGAAAGCTTATCCTGAATCATTTTATCAATTAAAGTTTCTTTCCCTTCTACCTGTAAACTCACCTCTTTGCCACATTCCATTGAAATGTCTCGCACCGCACGAGGCAATAGTTGTACCGTCTGAGAAAAGGGTATCATTCTCGACCTAGTTAACCCTTCTTGCAATTGAGTTGTCACTTGTCGTAGCTGACGGGTTACTTGCTCTGCATCATCAACCAGAAATTCTATATCAGAAGAAGACTCTCGTACTCGAACAATATATTCTATGGTTTCCTGAGCCAATAAATGGAAAGGAGTGAAATTTTCTACCCGGTCAAGATCGAGAGAGTCATCAAATTTTCTTTTCCCACTTGTATTGTCGGTGGCTGTATCGGCTAAATTAGAGGTCTGAGTAGAATGATGTCCTTGACGACTGTCCCAAATTGCTCTTTCTAAAAGGGTTTTTTCATACAAGTCGTGCATTCGTTGTCCAGCATCACTTAGTAACATTACCTGATGGAGCAGGTTATCTAGAAACTGGCGCATTCGTTCTTGACCTTGTTCTAAACTATTACGATTGACTACTAGCTCTCCTACTAAGTTACTGAGATTATCTAGTTGTTTTGCGGGTACTTTAACAGTTTGTTCTGGAGGACGTCTATTTCGACGAGGACTATTAGTAGTAGAAGGTCCACTAGATTTATAAGTATCTATGTTAGGAGTTTCTAATAATTTATCTAAGTCACTAAACGGATCTTCTTCTTCTGGTAGTTTTTTTGTTATATTAGCAGCTTCATGGATAGGAGTAGTCTTTTCTACAACTGCTGTATTTAATTTAAGTTTTGAATTAATTTCTGTACCATTTAATAGTTTTTCTAGTTGTACAAAAATATTATAATTCTCTAATTTTTCTCCATTTAGTATTGCTTCTAATTCAATAAATTCATAGTGTTCTAATTCTACTTGATTTTTAGCTGTTAATTGCTGATTTTTTTCTGACTCTACAGAAGTTGTTTCATTCGCTACATCTTCTAACAACTGATTTAATGCAGTTTCATCTATAGTTTCAGGGCTTTCTACGGTAGGCCACAAATCTTCTATATTTACTGAAAGTTCTGAATTTTCTTGAAGTTCATTATCGCTCTCAATTAAATTATCTAATGATTCATCAGACTCTAAGTTAATAAAATCTAAGCTTGGATCGTCAAATAAACTATTTATATCGCTGCGATTGTCTTCCCAATTTATCTGTTCCACATTGATTGATTTTTGTGAGTCTGATAATTCTAAATCTTCTCGATCAAATAGTTGGGAAAAAGTGGATGTTAATTCCTCTGATTCTATTTGATTTTCTTGTTTTCCATTTACCGTTTCTGAATCTTCAAATAGTGCTTCTAAGTCTGCTACTTTTGAATTTAAATCATTTTTAGTTTGAATTTGGTTTTGATTATTGTCTATTTTTACATCATTTTTAATTTCTTGTTCTTCATCTTGAATTGCCAATAAATCACTAAAATCTTCATCTATTCTGTCTTGTTCGTTTGTATTTTGTGGGATTGATTTAATATTTTTTTGCGGATTATTTTTGTGTGAATCTACTTGTAAATTCCATTCATTCTCAGAGCTTTCTACTTCTTCTAATGCTGCTAAATCCCCCTCATTTATAGCATTAAATAAATCCTCTAAATCTTCTGTTTGTTTTGCTTTACTATTATCTAGTTGCAAATCAGTATTTTTATTGCTAAAACTACTCTGATTTTGTAGTGTATTTTCTGTATTTTTATCAAACAAATCTGACAAATCTTCGTCTACTGGATTTAACAAATTCAATTCATTGTAATTTTTGATTTTTGATGATTGTACAACTTCATTAATATCAAATAATAAGTCAGACAAATCACCAGAATCATCGCTCTCAATTGCAGATATTTTCAACTCCTCTGCTTCCCCATTACCTCTATCTAATATTTCTTCTTCTTCCCAACTAGAATCTAGTTCTGGTGCTTCTCCTTCAAATAAATCCGCTAAACTATTTAGTTCTGTTAATCCAACTTCTGGTCCTTGTCTTATTTCTTGTTGATCTCCTATTAAGTCATAGCTACTATTATCTATCTCTGTAGCTTCTAAGCTATTAAACCAGTCATCTATAGAACCTCCTGTTTGAATTATTGTCTCATTTTTGTCGTCGATTTCCTCATTAATTATAGTTTTATTTTGTCGATCATTTGTTTCATTTAACATATCTATTTCACCTATATTTTCATTGATTGTTTCTGGTTTTTTTATTAAAGCTTTTAAATTTTTATCTACTACTATTTCTTGCTCTTTATTATCTATGATTAATTCTTGAGCCTGTTTCAAATTTTTAATTATATTATGAGCAAGAGTATAATATGTATTTTCGGTATTAGCGATCGCTTTTTTGACCGCCTCTACTAATTCTAACCAATTTGATGACAGATAATTTTGCCTGCCTCTATCTGCCAAAAAATCGCATATATTTTTCAGTTCACTCCTTGTCTTAACATCATCATTTTGCTTGAATAAAAACAACAGTTCTCGCATTTTTTCTGATACTTCTGCGATAAAAAAACTTTGTTGTTCACCATTTAATTCTGATATTTTTTCTACAATTACACCCTTAGTTTCTCCTGTCAAATCATCTAGATGTACTTCTAACTCTTGAAATACTGGTTCTAATTTTTCTATTTGAATTTTTTCTTCTTTTTCTGTTAAACCAGAGTTAGAAAGTTGTTCTAATAAGTATTGTAAAGTATCTAAAACACCTAAAAATAAAGACTCTAATTTATTATCTACCTCAATGGAAGTTTCTCTCAAGATTTTGAAGCTATCTTCTAATCTATGAGAAATATTTCGCACACTATTAATTCCTAACATAGCAGCCCCACCTTTAACAGAATGAGCCGCTCTAAATAATTCGCTTAATAGTTCTCGATCTGCTATAGTATTTGGTAAGTTTAATATTCCATGTTCTATAGTATTGAAGTGGTCTTTTGCCTCCTCAATAAAATAGCGCATAATTTTTTCTGTTTGTTCTGTTTGTCCTGTTTGCATATTTTTTATAATTCTGGGTTCAACAGTACATCTTTTCAACTACTAACTTTTGTTTTACATCCATTGAAAAATATGCCGATCGCTTATTCATTCCCATAGGTTAATTATAATAGACATCTTCAATAATATAGCGCTACCCGCAACTCAGAAGTCAAAAGTCAAAAGTAATCTCTGATATAGAATCCAGTTATATGATATATGTTGATAATTCTATAATTACTTCAATCTCCCCTACTCCCCTACTCCCCTACTCCCCTACTCCCCTACTCCCCTTCTGACTTCGTTACTGTTCTGCTGGGTCTACCCGGAAACGCTCTACTGAAGTTAATAGATCCCGAGCAACACCCACTAAATTTTGTAGCGAGCTATAAACTCGTTGAGATTCTTGAGAAGTTTCTTGAGCCGTCAATTCTACTGCCTGCATAACCTTTGATACTGATTGAGCCACTTCATTTTGTTCTACAGTATCTGCAGCGATAGAACGTACCAACACATCAATTCTTGTTGTCACTTGAACAATATCTTCTAGAGACTGCTTTGCTTCTTCTGCCAACTCCGTTCCTTTAATAACGTGCTGAGTTGCTTCTTCCATTCCAGTCATTACCCCTCCTGTTTCAGTTTGGATTTGCATAACTGTATGTTCGATGTTCTTAGATTCCTTAGCTGACTTATCCGCTAACTGTCGAACCTCATCTGCCACTACCGCAAATCCCTTGCCTGCTTCTCCTGCCCTAGCTGCTTCAATACTAGCATTCAAAGCCAACAAGTTTGTACGAGAGGCAATACTAGAAATCGAACCTACAATCTTAGAAATTTCCTGAGTAAACTCAGATAAACGCTTAACTCTTCGAGTTGCATCTGCCACTCCCTCTCTGATTTGGAGAATACCAGCTACAGTACGGTCTACTGTTTCCCCTCCTTTCAAAGCTAAAGCTGCTGCTGACCTTGCTACATCCTCAGTTTCGCGAGCATTTTCAGCCACCCTTTGAATAGCATCAGTCATTACTTGCACAGACTGTAGAGTTGCTGCCAACTCTTCTGCTTGTCGCAAAGCATCTGTAGATAAACCCTGAGCAAAAGTCGCACTATCCATAGAACCCCTACTCACCTTCTGAGCAGCTTCTTTTACCTGATGTACAATTTCCCGTAAATTTTGAATTGTTAAATTAAAGGAATCTGCTACCGCTCCCAAAACATCAGCCGTAACTTCTGCACTAACAGTTAAATCTCCACGAGCTGCCCCTTCTACATCATCCAGTAAGCGAATTACTTGCCTTTGTAAATCTTCCTTAGCCTGTTCATTTTCTTCTGCCTTCCTTTGAGCATCGGTGTAAGTTGCTTGAATCACCTTAGCCATGTGATTAAACTTAGCAGCAAGTTTACCAAATTCATCCTCTGAATAAACCGTTGCTCTAGCTTTTAAATTCCCGTCAGAAATAATATCGAATTGAGTATGTAAGTCTTTGTTAGCTCTTTCTATTTGCTTTGTTGTGATACTGCCAAGACCATAAGCAGTTAAAAAGCTACTAACTCCTGCAATACCAGTCATAATCCAACCAGTGCCACGCAAATAAGAAATTACTTCTGTTTTTTGGTCTTGATAGGCTCTGTAGGAAACAACATTACTAACAAGGGCTACCGCAATTAATGATACTAATCCTGTTCCTATGGATGTGTACAGTTGTTTTGTCGATAGAGAAGCATTTTCCCAGAATGCCAACCCACCTTGTTCAACCATTACAGTTGTATCTACTGCCTCTCCTTTGATTTTACTAAAAGTTGGGAGTTGATTATCTATGGGGATAGTTTCTTCATTATCAATCGCACTAGCATCGGTTCTGTTGTCAAACAAAGCTCCTGTTGTAGCACCTACCACCATTCCTGTGTCCATTACTTCTATATTGGATGCTGCAGTACTCATATCGGGGGCAGTCATATCGGTTGGCATTTCCATCTCATCAGTTAGGGAGCCATACTCTTCAAAATCACCAAATTCATCATCTTCTAGGAAACCATTTGGTTTTCTACCTTCTATATTTCCTTCTTCATCTATCTCAAAAGCTTCACTAAATGCTGCTTCATCGAATTCATCGATCTCAAAACTCTCCAGTTTTTCTGTTGCTCCTGTACCTACATCTTCTACATTATTCCATTGATTGTATAATCCGTCTTCTAATCCATCTATTCCATCACTTAATTCATCAATATCTTCTGTTTCTTCCCATCCAAAGCTATTATTATTTCCCGTCAATAAAGTAGCTTGATCTAAATCTGAAAAATTACGTTCATGGTTTGTCTCTTCTGTTTCTGGAGTCATTTGTGAATGAGAATTACTGCCTTTTAAATTATTTGTTGTTTGCTCAGTAATTATCCCTTCTGAACTATCTAAAATTTCATCTATTACGTTCTCAAAATCATCATTAAGTTCATCTAAGTCTAAGTCTTCTATTCGATGGTCTTTTGCCAAATTTGAATTAACTGTATTATCTTTTATATCTGCATACTCTGTTTTGTCATTTTCTGCTCTTTCTTCTTCTTTAAATAATTCTTCTTGTTGCTTTTTCCAGATTTCATCTAAATCTTCATTCAAACTAAAATCTGATATTTTTCCAGATATACTGTCTGGGCTATTGTTACTATTTAAAACAGCATCGTCTAGCAATTTTTCTGTATAGTTATTATTTTGTATTGGTAACTGATATTCTGACTCTTGGTTATCTTCACCAAATGGTTCTTCGTATTTTGTGAAATCAGATAATTCTTCTAAATCTTCATATTCTTGATTAATAGGATTACCATTTGTACTAAAAGGGTTATTTTCTCCATCTACTCCATCTGTCAGTTCTAAATCATCTATATCTTCTAAATCTAATTTCTCCAATCGATCAAAGTCAAAACTTTCTGTTATTAATTCATCATTATTTTCTTCCTGAAATAGTTCTTGACCCGTAATCTTTTCCAAGTCTTGTGTCTCTAGTTCTAGGCTATTTTCATCTAGAAATAATTCTTTGTCTACATCTTGTGTATCTAGTTCTAGACTATTTTCATCCAGAAATAATTCTTTGTCTGCCATAGATTCTTGAGAGCTATAGATCTCTTCTTCGATAGGCACCCCATCGAGAGCGTCATCAAAGTTAATATCTTCTAGAAATTCTTCTGATTCACTAGCAGCAGGATTATTTGTAATAAATTGTTCACTATCACTTATTCCTTGTTTAGCATAATTAATCAAATCTTGGTCGTCAGTTAGGTCCAATACCGAATTATATTGTTCTGTTGCCACATCATATTGATGGAGTCCATAACAATATATATGACCACAAAGAAGACGAGCACTAGGGTCTTCTGGATAATCCTGAATTAAGTTATAAACTAAAGCTGCTGCTTCGTCATAATTACCCTGACTGTAGGCATCTTCTACTTTTTGATAATCTTGTAAAAAGTCTGTGCTGGATGATGTCATGCTGTCCCTCTCTCAATATAATTTTATTATTTTTTAGTTTTTTAATTTTATTGTTTACGGATTTGGGAATCAGCCTCAGTCAGAAATTTGAATATATAAATAACTCAATCAAACAATTATGTTGACTTACCAATTTTGACTTTTATTTAGGCTGCCCATCGAGCCGAACGAATAATTGCTTCTTGATCCAGTAATCTGAGAACCTGTTCTCCCTTTTCATCAAAAATCCACTCTCCCTTTAAAAAGGGAGCCATACCATCTGCAATATTTGTGGACATTTTTAGCTTCTTTTCGTCAAGCCACTCCATTTCCACGATTCGTTCAACTGCTAATCCTAATATAGTGTCTTGGTCTTCTACTGCAATTACGGGAATCTCAGATTTATCTGAATTGATTGGGACCTGATCTCCGAGGAATTGACCTAGATCGGCTACCCAAATTACTCGTCCCCTTAAATTTATCGTACCTAAAAGTAAAGGAGAAACATTTGGAATTGCTGTAATACCTTCTGGAGATTGAGAAATCACCTCTCTAATATCCATTGCTGGTAAAGCAAACTCATTGCCTGAAGGTAGATAAAACCGCAAATGAAGTTCACCTTCAGGATTTTCTAGTTCTTGAATCCCTGTACCTTGGCCTGGTAAAAAGTCTTGATTTCCTACCATAGTCTTGAACAATTTCCTATCTTCTTAACAATTGTTTAACTGTTCCCACCAATTCTGTGGGCTGGAATGGTTTAGCAATGTAAGCATCTGCACCTTGCTTTAAGCCCCAGTAACGGTCAAACTCTTCTCCCTTAGAAGAACACATAACTACCGGAATATTCTTGGTTTTAGGATCGGATTTTATCCTCCTACAAACTTCATAGCCATTCATTCTTGGCATCACAATATCTAGTACCACTATATCTGGTTTAGTATTCTTAAGTCGTCCCAAAGCTTCTACTCCATCATTAGCTACAGTAACTGCTAATCCACTATTCTTGAGAAGCTGGGAAATCATTTCTCTTTGGGTAACGCTATCTTCTACAACTAGAACTTTACTCATTTTTTTCTACCTGATAGCTTGGGTTTAGATTTATTGATAATTAAAAAATATATATTTATTAACATTTTTCTAGATTGGCTTTTTGCCCTAGCTCAATTAATTTAGATTGAGAACCAGCAATAAATATCTATTTATTTCAAAATTTAAATTTCTGGTAAATCCTCTTTATGATAGCAGTATTAGTCTTTATTAAATAGTTTTATCTACTTAACAGTTGATTTTTTTACTATAGTAATCATCATCAAGATAGGTGTATATTTAGCCATGGTAGTTATATATAAAATTCAACATATACTCGATCGCATACTATCTATTTGTTGCTTTAATTTGACAACTAAATAGTGGACAATTCATCATTATCGTCTTGAGCTTAATATCTTGAGCTTAATATATAGTTTACCCAGAAACTTTATCTGCATTCAATTCAAATATTCAGGATTTTGGCCCACTTGCTAAAATTAAGATGTTAGCTAATGGTCTTTAAAATAATATTATATTTTCTCTTGACAATCTTCAGATATATAACAGAAGGAAAATCGAAGGAGCCAAAAATCTTGCTTTATCTGAGTTTTAAGCTTTTGACCAAAAAATAAGGTCAATGGCCTCCCCTTGGCTGCGCCACGAGCTACCGCTCTACAAGGAGATGAAAAAGCGGTCTCCGGATGGCGATCTTCGGAGCTGCTCTGCAAGAGCCGGTCCCCGTTCCCTCCGGGACGCTTTCCTTTCGGAATGCTATCGCAAACGCGTTAGCGGAGCTTTGCGCTAGCAAACGCCATATCCAATCAACCAAGACAGCGGTCGCTCTTCGGAGCTTCCCGTAGGGTGGGATGGCGATCTTCGGAGCTGCTCTGCAAGAGCCGGTCCCCGTTCCCTCCGGGACGCTTTCCTTTCGGAATGCTATCGCAAACGCGTTAGCGGAGCTTTGCGGTAGCAAACGCCATATCCAATCGACCAAGACAGCGGTCGTTTTGCTTGCGCACAAATTGTCTTAACGGAATGCTACCGAAAACCTTTCTATAATATTTCAAATTTTTTTGTTTTTGTATTTCAGCCCACATTCTGCACTTCAATTTGTAACATGAAAATTAGTATAAAATCCGTAGCTTGCTTAAGTATTTATAGTCATTTTGGTTTAGATTGAGACGAGGTTTTCTTACTGTGAAAGGGTTTTAGCTGAAAAAGTGTTCCATTCTTATTCAGAATGACTATATACGATGTAAGTTATCTTCATTTACCTTGATCGGAAGTTAAATTTTCAGTTAAATTTTTAGCATAAATACTTGCTGGATCGTTGACTCCTATTAACCACTATAATTTTCCTCTTAACTTTTGAGTGTCTTGAGTGCGTCTTACATTTTGGAGGGGCTGTGTGCGGAAATTTACAGCACTTTTCAAATTGATGAACCACATCTTCACAAGGAAAATCTTGTAGCTCACATTCCGCACGTCAAGAGCGTAGCATTAAAAGTAGTATAGAAAATGATAACTTAGCAAGTATTTATACTGTATAAATCATTGTCATTGACCTTTTTCAGGAGTCAAAATTTCAGGAAAATATTAAGTATAAAGACTTGATCTACTCAGACATTAAGCTGCACATCATTTCCTACTGACTATTGACTATTAGACTACTTGTTTGTCTTTATACGACATTTTGTCGTGCGGAATGTAATTGATGTCTCTCATGTTCAAAAATTGAGCATTATAAGCCTAACGCGAGGCAGAAAAATTAAGGGACAATTTTTCCTTCTGCTTCCTATAAATTCCCATGTCTTCTGATTCCTGACTCCTACCCCTACCAAAAGACTTTTTCCACAAACCCTAAGTATTTTGAAGTTTTGACAAAGTTCTGTCAACTTGAGAGTTTGTGGTTACTCCTGGTCCAATGTACTGCTCCACCAACATCAGTAGCTCACTTTCTCCAAAAGGCTTGGTCAGGTAGTGTGTAGCTCCAACTATTCTGGCCTTAACCCGGTCTATAAATCCTTCCATACCAGTGAGCATAATAATAGGTGTTTGGCGAAATGCTGTAGAGTTACGTAGCATTGCACAAATTTCATAGCCATCTAGTTCAGGCATAGCAATATCGCATAGAATTAAGTCTGGCTTCATCAGAAATACTTCACCCAATGCTTTGAGAGGATCGCTTAAGCTACTTGCTTTATAACCATTCTGATTGAGAATTGATTCAACCTTTTCCCGAATAACTACATCATCATCAATACACACTACTTTCTGAATTCTTGTCTCTGGTGGTGGTGGATTTGGTTTTTTGACTAGTTGTACTATCCCTTTTTGCACAAATGGATAAATAGCTTTAGCCACTGTTAATACATCTCTGTTTAAATATCTAGCAATTTGCTGCATAGATGTATGGCCATCTGACCAATTTCTTAATCTATTGTATATGTGGGGTTTTAATGCTTTCTGTAATTGAGCTGGATCTGAAATGACTGGACACTGTTCAGCAGACTGAATATATGGAGAAAACTGATTCCACTCTTGTATCTGCTTCATTATTTTGGCCAACAACGAGCTGATTTCAAAGGTTGTTAATTGAGGTGTGAGAGCTGGACTAAGATCGAAGATAAACGATCCTCGACGAAGACTCAGTAAATTAAAGAGAGTTTCACGAACCATATTATGTATAATTACACGTCCCTGAGTTGGTGTAAGAATTCCTTTTTCCAGCAAAGCCCATAAGTATCCATATTCAGGGGCATGAATGGATGCAAAAGAAGGAACTTTAATATTGTCAATATCTTTATCCACTTTGTAGCGACGTAAATAGTCTCTCAAACGAGATAAGCTACCCGCACTTTGGGTAGCATAGATGATTCGACCATTGAGAAAGAATACAAACCAGGATGGTTCTGTGGGGAAGTGGTGTTGGGGTTCGGCGACATTACTTTTAACTGGTGAGCTGTAGGATTCCACAAACAGTTCACCAGTTCGCTGACCTAACTCTATAAGTTGCAGGATGCTGCGGATATCAATTTCACTCAAATTTCCCTGCATGCAGCTTGTATATAACTTTTGATGAAAATATGCCTTAAGAAAGTTAATGTTATCTTTGAAAAAACAATTTTAACTATACTCTAAACTAATCTCTTATGTCTCAAGCGTAGATGTCTATTTGTGCATTACTGCCAGAGTTCTGTTAGATTTTATAAAATAGATACAGCTAATATCTTATGGTATTGCTACGCTCTATGTTACTTTTACAATTTTTTTTAAAAGCACATACTTATAATTATGAAACATTATTTCTTATAATCCTTACTACTGAGTTAGATTTTTTTGTAGATATACAAAAAATTGTAAAAGTATTGATTACTAAATTGAAAAAATACAATTTATGGGTAAGTAATATAATACTATAATATAGCCGTAATTAAAGGACTAAGCTAGATTCAAAAAAAAATTCAGCTAAGAGTACATTGAGTGTAATATATAGGTTGCCTATAAGTTAAAATAATGGTAAACTTATTCCTAAACTTAGATGTATTATCTCGATAAAAGTCAAGGAACCATAAGAATACTAAAAAAATTTACATGGTTGTAAAACTTATCCTAATAGGTCACTTAAGTTAAAAAAACTACTATTTCTTGAGTCCAAGGCAATATAGTAATAGTCTTTGCTTTACTGGTAACATAAAAAACTATAAAAATCAAGCTTTTAGCATAGAAACCTTAAGAGGATAACAGTGTGCTGTATTTAGCAGAAGTACAAAAGAGACCAAGTGGTTTTGGTCTAGGTGGTGGTAAAACTGATTTGAAACTACTAGCCTCTCAACGTGGTGAAAATAATTGGGTGGCTGTACCTGGAGAAGAAGTTATTGCAGCTGATGAAGCTAAGGAATTTTCTCCAGGTTCATTAGTCTTAGTAGATTTGAATAATAGTAAGCAGGTGCAGCAAATTCAAGATGCTGCCCGTCAGTTGGTGAAAATTCTGCAAAATTTCTCTCGCTCTCAAGAAAAATCTAAAACACAATGGGAGGAAATTGAGCAATGGAAAGCTTCTCTAACTTTTCAGGCCCAAGAGTTGAATCGTAGAGAAATGGAATTGCAGGCTAAGGAAGAGCAGCTTGAAGAACTACAAGCAGAAATCGATCGCTTAGAGCAACAACGTCAGGAAATTAGTCAAGCTCAAGAAACTTCTCAGCAACTTCAGGAACAGATAGAAAAAAACCGAGAAGAGTTAGAAACTGCTCGCTTAGAATTACATAGACAACAAGAAGAGTTTAACCAAAATAAGGGACAACTGTCTCAAGGGGCAGTTTTAGATGAAGATCAATCTCAGTATATTCGAGATTTACTGACTTGGTTGAATGAGGCGATCGCTCCTACAAATCTTTTGGGAGAAAAGTTAAATCAGTCTTTAGAAATAGTTAATTCTCAACAGGAAAGTCTAGAGCAACATGGACAACGGTGGAAAGAACAGTCAAAATATAGTAATTCTAGCAACCAACAGGAAGATATAGAAAGTTTGGTTAATCATGTCCAAAGTCAATGGCTGGAATGGCGACAAGACCGAGAGTCTTTAGCCGAATCTATTTCGGAATTGAGGTCACAACAAACCTTACTAGCAAGTAAGCAAGAGTATAGTCAAGTATTAAATAGTCAAATAGAGATACAGAAACAACTTTATGAGCAACTGAGTCATCTAACAACAGCATTAGAAGAAAATGATGGTATTTCTCAGAAAGTAGATGTTGAAGCTCTGGAAAAAATTTCTCTTCATGAGTTAGAGCAACTGGTTCAAAGTTTACAGCAAGACTTACAGAGAGATATGAGTTTTGTTAAAGACCAGGAAGAAGAATTGGTATTACAGCGACAAGAAATGGATGCTTTGCAAAGAAGAATTGATCAAGCTACTGAGTATGACAGAATTAGCTTAGAGTCAGAGTTTTCAGATGAACAAGATTGTTACAGAATGTTAAATGAATCTTTAGTAGGTTCTCAAAGAAATCTTAAGGAAAGACAAGAAATATTAAGTCAACATCAAGAAGTTCTCTGGCGCAGATTGGGTAATTCTTCTGGCCAACAACAGCAAAATAAAATAGATTTACGGCCTACATTATCACAGGTTGATGCTCAAAGACAAAAACTGACAGAGAATTTACAAAGTTTAGAAGCTGAAATTCAACAAATACAAACAGATATTGCCCAAAAAGAAGAAATTATCAATAGTCAGACTCAGCAACAAGAAGCGAAAAAAAATGAAATTGAACAACTAGAGTCGAGTTTACGGGAAAAGCAGAAGGCAAATTCACAAGGAGGAAATGAAGCTATTTACCAAGAAGTTATGTTACCTATGCAAGATTATCTTGAAAAAGTTAGACAGCAACTGGAAGAAGTGGCAGGAGGAGTAAATCAAGTACAGGGTATAGGGGCACAGGTTGAGCAATTACAGCAAGTCCTTCAAAATATAATTCAACCGGAATAATGCGGGCCTTATAGCTTTCTGACTCCCCCCTATTAGTTAAACTTAAGATTTTTATATCAAATTTAAAAAAGTTTGTGATTTATTCCTACAATAAAAAATCAATATTCCATAAAATCTAAAAATCCAGCCTTTATTTATTATTTTTTTCTTTCATTGTTCCCTATTCCCTATGAGACTAATAAAATCCAAGGGTGTTGGACTTTGGCGATCGCTCCACCAGGGAATGGGTCTGTTTGAGAACGGTTAGGAGCATCAATTAGATTTGTTAGTTTTTCAATATGACTGAAGTTAGGATGAATAGGTAAAACTTTTTGTAAAATACGTCTTATTACTCTTCTTTGTAATGCTAGAGGAACTTCGCGTAATACTAAACGGTTAATATATTTGACCTGTTGAGACTCAAGCTCAGAAATATTCAGATTATCTAAATCTATCTTTGTCACTTTCTCCAATAGCTTTTCTGTCTGATTTTCAAGGTAATCTACTTCTGCACTTAGTATTTCTGCAGTTTGTGCCAGTGCTAGTTCAGTTTGAGGATTAAACTGACGTAGGATAGGAAATAATTCTAGGCGGATACGGTTACGAGCATAACGTAAATCTTGGTTTGTAGAATCTTCCCAAATACCAATTTTTTGCTTTTGACAAAATTCCCCTGTTTGAGCGCGAGTAATTTCTAATAAAGGACGTATCAGTAATAAAGAAGAATTTTCTGTCAGAGGACGTTGCCAAGTCAAAGCTTGTAGACCATCAGTACCACTACCACGAATTAAATTATATAGGAGAGTTTCTGCGCGATCGCTAGCTGTATGGCCAGTTACGATATATTGACAATTGGACTCTAAAGCAATTTTACTTAAGGTTTGATAACGCCATTTTCTAGCTTCCGCTTCACTTTGATAAACTCGGTCTGCTACTGCTAAAAAGAATGGCAGTTGCCAATTTGTTGCTAAATTTTTCACATAATTAGCATTAGCTTCTGAGTCTGGTCTCCATCTATGGTCACAATGAGCTATTGCTAAATACCAACCCCATTTTGATTGTAAATCTAACAGTAATTTAGTCAGAGTTATGGAATCTTGACCTCCAGATACTGCGATTAATATTCTTTGGTTTTCTGGTAATAATTTTCGTTGACGTAATGTTTTATGTAGTTGGTCATGTAGTGGTGTCCAATTTTTATTTGGAGATTGATTTATATGGGGCATAGGGTCATGTAGATTATTTAATTCAAAGAAATAAGTTGAATGTTTTTAGCTAATGTAGTTAATTTTGCTTTAATATACTTCTGTGACACTCACTTGTTAAATCAAATGCCGTTAATTTCTGTGGATATTTTTTGGTTTTGAAATTTAACGGGAGTCTTTTTTGACATAAACATTAAGACAGTGTTTTTTGCATTTTCAAAATTATATTTATTATCTAACATCTAAAAACCCCAACGTTGTACTTATGAATATCTCTTTGGTTACTACTACACAAGCTGCTTTTTTACTCAATATTTCCACTGGTAGGTTGCGGGAGTTACTGAACCAAAATAGAGTTATAGGCGCTTATAAGCTCAAAAGACTTTGGATGATTCCTCTCAACCATCGGGGAATGCCAGAAATTAAACCCGGTCGTCGTGGTCCTCAAGGAACTTGGAACAAAAATAGACGAACAGGAAATACCTTTATTCATGTTCTACGCAAGACTATTGACTATAACCGAGACAATAAAACTTCTCATCCGGCAGTTGCGGTGAAAGTGGGAGATAAAAAGGATTATTGTCACGCTCT
Source organism: Okeania sp. (assembly GCF_983059655.1). Classification (NCBI taxonomy): domain Bacteria; kingdom Bacillati; phylum Cyanobacteriota; class Cyanophyceae; order Oscillatoriales; family Microcoleaceae; genus Okeania; species Okeania sp. The sequence continues at coordinate 9,492 of NZ_CEZPJD010000024.1, read as the reverse complement.
GAAAATTCATGGGCCTTGTCAAATCATTTATCAACCTCAAGACCCCAATAAAAGTCAAGCTGGTGGGGCTCGTCTGTGGATTGAAGTAGAACCACAACATATTGTAGAGCGAGTGTATTTTTCAGATGGGGATTACGGTCCGCCTCCTGAAGTGGTTGAGCAAAGAGCGAGATTTAAGAATAAAAAATCAAAAGCCAAAAATAGAAAGCCAAAAAAGAAAGGGAAAAGGTAATGATAGAATCATTAGACAACTCCAAAAAATAGTATAAAGTTAACAGGATTTCCTCTAATAATATGAATTTATCTCCATTGATAGAAGATTTAATTAGGGATTTAAACAATGAATCAAAAGCAGTATCTTTAAAAAAGATATTATCTCAATGGGAAGATGAACATTGGATTTTATTAGATAAAAAAGAAATAAATTCAACAGTAGAACAGTTTTGTTATAGGTTAAACAAATATATTATTCCTCCCGATAATTTGCCTTTATCTTTTCAAAGAAAGCCTTTTGAAAATCTGAATAATCAAATCATTAAAATACTTCTTCTCCAAACTATAGAATATCCTGAAAAAGTTGGATTATTAACTGATGCTATAAGAGAAACACTCGGCTTTAAGAGAATAAAAGCATCCCAATTTATTATATTAGAGTCCCATATTGATTTAACAATAATAGATAAATATTTAACTAATTCATTGCTTGAAATAGGTTTTGAATTTGACAACTTTGCCAAAATTGAACCCGAAAAGTATAAATACCATTTTACGCTTGAATACTGTATTGATATCAAAAAAAAATATCGCACGAAAGAACTTTTTGATTTAGTAACTAAATGTAGCAAAGAAGCAGCAAAAATTATTCAAGCTCATCCAAAAGCTGACGGTTATGTAGAAACGGAAGTTTACAGTTATAAGGATGATCGAAGATTTATCTTTAAACCAGTTACAAAACAGGGTTTAAAGCATTTTCCTTTTAATAACGAATCTTTTCTAATTTTTGACCTGCCATTAAGTGAATCTGATTCTCAAAAAATAAATATTTCACTAGATACTCACAGAGTAGCTGATATTCATCTCAAAATACCCTCTTATCTAAACCATAAAAACTATTTAGAATTAGAAACAGAGGAGATGTACTTGCTCAAAGAAAAGCTGAAATGCTGTGGATTTTATGAAATAATTTCAGAGAGTGGAAACTATATATATACAGCTCACTTTTCTAAGACGTTAGAATCGAAAAATGTATTCAAAAAACTTGTAGAATTTGCTAATACTTGGGGTGGTTTTATAGAAATAAGTAAAGAAATTTGTACTTCAATGTGGAGAAAAAAAAATATAGGAGAAAAACAAACAATTACTCTAGCTGAAGCTCCACCTTTACTGTCTTTACAAAAACAAAATTAATCAGATTTGAATACTAAGTTGTCGGAGTTGCACATTTGCAGATTCAAGAATGATAATAGATTTTCAACTGTAAATATATTAAATATATTTAGGAAAGAATTATCCAAAAATATCTACTTTCAAATTTCGTCATTCCTAATTGTGCAACGCCAAATTGTCTATAAGCTTTACTATGATTTTTAGAAGCATATATAACTGTACTGTAATTTTATAAAATTTATTAAGCCATAATATTAGACATCACCTTATTCCATTCAGCATCTTTCTTCAATATTAGAAGTTCACGAGGTTGAGAAATATTTATTTCATTTAAAAGGTGTGGATGTTCTAGATTAAGCTTCTTATATAAAGTTTTATAGGGTAAATCAGTTCCACATGACTTGATAGAAAGTTGATTAAGATAAACTAAATCAGTTACTAACCCAGAGTTCAGCTTTTTTGTAAACCACTCAAAAAAAAGTTCACATATCATTTTTAATAATAAGTTAGACGTACCGATGTGAGGCTCATTAAACAATAGAGGATATACATTTTTAACAATGAATGCCTGATTTTCAAGTCGATATATTAATGTTTCTATATTATGACTCAAATTTTCAGTAATAAATTCCTTGGGGGATTTTTTGACAAAAATTTTAATAATATCAGTTTCTTTAATAAATTGTTCCCATTTTTCGTATAAAACTAAAGTGGTATTTTCTAGGCAAGAATAAATACTTGGCGGATTTTTTTGAATATCTAATATTTTTTTGTAAAGAGCGTATTCTTTGCTATCTAGTTTATATTCTCGGAGTCTATTATCTTGAAATTCCTCTAAGGAATAGGCATCAGTTATAATTGAAATTATTCCTAGATCAAATATGTCTTGATAATAATCTATTACTTGGCGACAGATAGGAGATTGATAATAAGATACTGCTGGAACATAGATTTTATCTGCAAAAAGTACCGCTAGACGAGTAGCCATCTCGCACTCTTGCAATATTACCGACCTTGTTTGTTTGAAACTACTGTTATATCCTCCTAATTGCAGTACATAATGATCTAAATAGTGAAGAATAAGATGAATTTTTGGTATTGTTAATATATTGCCCTCATCTTGTCTTGGAATTGTAATTCGGTTTTGAATAGATTGAGGGCTTTTTACTTTGGGTCATCTACTAACTCAATAAAATATCGACCCAATGGATCTTTTCCAGCACCCTGACTCCAGCATGCATCAGGTTTCCAAGCTCCATTCTCTTCTTCACGACGGCGGGTTTCAACAGTTAGTTGATTACCTTCTAATTTGAGTAGATTGTACTGCCAAGGATAACCAGGAACTAATTCTCTTGTTGATGCGCCAAAAGTCCCAGCACAAATCCGATCTAATTTTCGCCCATTTTGACTTATATCGTAGCGATAGAGGCTGGTTTCAGCTTTATGAATATGACCATGCAGAAACAGGCGAAAACCAGAGACAGCTAATTGTTGCATAAAACCTTGGTCGGTGATTCTGTCACTACCAGCACTGTCAAGAGGATGATGCCAAACAGCAATTTTAAGACAGTTTTTATATTCGGAGTTGCGACGAATTTCTGCAAGTGCGTTAGTCAGAGCATTCATATTGATGCTGGCACGATCTCTGTAGTGGTGATCTAATTGCCACGCAGAGTTTAAACCCAAAATTAGTAACTTTTTGTCTGGAAAGTAATCAAAAATGTACTGTTGTTTGTACTCTAAAGGATATGGTTTTGTTTTGATGGATTTATAAAAGTTGCTGAAGTAAAGAAAACGTTCTTTATACTTGTTTTCATCTTGTTTTTCGACATATGAACTATCATTATCAATGGCATAATTATGGTCTGGTTTTTTCTTGCCATTTTCGTTAATTATTGGACCATCATAATCTTCCCGTCGAACAGGGGTATAAGCTTGTTTTGACTTTTGCCAATTGAGGTCATGATTGCCAGGAACAATAATTATTTGCTCTGGCTGTAGAGGAAAATCTTGGCAAAGATTATCCAGAAACTTTTGTGCAGCTTCATACTCATCTGGAGTAGATTTATTAGCAATGTCGCCAGAGAGAATAAGGGCATTAAGACTTGGTATATTAAGTTCATTTTTTAAATCTTCAGCTAATTGGTTAGACCAGAGTTTAGCTTTATCCAGATTACCAAAGTGAAGATCTGAAAGATGGAGTATGTACATCTTTAGGGATTAGAAAATTACTAAAAATTATAATGACACAACTCTTTGTAAATTAAGGCTTAACAAGCTTTTCACATATATTTCACTGAATTTTAGTGTATCTAAATGTATTTATTTTATAGATTCACTATAACCTCTGCAAGAATTAGCTTTCCCAGTCAAAATTAATAGTAAAGCTAGATGATAAATATATCTATAAAGTGTCTATTTCTTCACAACTTTAAACTCAATTGCTCATCGGGCGGAGTAAAACCCAAATGTCTCCAACCTGCAGAAGTCACAACCCGACCACGAGGAGTGCGCTGCATAAACCCAATCTGCATCAAATATGGCTCATAAACCTCCTCAATAGTTTGAGCATCCTCTCCTGTCGCTGCTGCCATTGTCTCTAAACCAGCAGGCCCACCATTATAATTCTCAATCATAGTCCTCAATAAATTACGGTCTGTCCAATCTAAACCTAGAGGGTCAACATTAAACAACTCCAAAGCTTCACCTGCAACCTCAGCATTTATCGGAGTCAACTTTTTCACTTCCGAATAATCTCTCACCCGCCGAAGTAAACGATTAGCAATTCGAGGGGTCCCCCGGGAACGACGGGCAACCTCCTCAGCTCCATCCTCTGTAATATCCGTATTTAAAAGTTTTGCCGCTCGGATAATAATTAAACTTAGTTCATCAACCTCATAAAAACGTAACCTCTGGATAATTCCGAAGCGATCGCGCAGAGGGGAAGTTAGAGATCCTACCCTAGTAGTTGCTCCTACCAAAGTAAAAGGTTTGAGAGGAATACTCCTAGTCTTAGATGTTTTTCCTTGCCCGACTGTAATATCTAACCGAAAATCTTCCATCGCCGGATATAGAATTTCTTCTGTCATTTTGGAAAGGCGATGAATTTCATCTATAAACAGAACATCTCCTTTTTGTAAACCTACTAGCAAACCAACTATATCTCTAGGTTTTTCAATGGCAGGAGCAGTAGTAATTTTACAGTTAACTTCCATTTCTGCTGCCAATATTAGAGACATGGTAGTTTTCCCTAACCCTGGAGGGCCATAAAGTAGCAGATGGTCTAAGGGTTCTTTTCTCGATTTGGCCGCCGAAATCGCAATATTTAATACTTCTTTCAGGTCTTTTTGTCCGATATATTCCGCTAACTTTTGAGGTCTGATTTTTTCTTCGTTTTTACTATTATTTTTGTCTTCAGCAGTTGCCTCTGCTTCTAATAAAGCTTCTATTTCCTCTGTTTCAGTTTTGGATTTTGATTTTTTGGTTTTATATGAACTTTTACTTTCTGAGGCGAAGAAAATGTTTTCATCTGGCCTTTCTGGTTGTGGAGACTGTTGTTTGGAAGATATTATGGCCATAGCTGGGAAATGAGTTCTAACTTCCTTATTATGATACAAAGAGTTGATTTAATTAATTGTCCTTTCCTATGACAAAATCATTGTCCGTAAAAGAAAACATAACATTTGAAGAAGCGATCGCCTTAACTCAAGAAATAATGTCTGAGATGGAAACAGGCCAGTTATCGGAAGATAAAATAGGGTTATTAATTGGAGATTTAGTAAAGAGTAAAAATGGTGCTAGAGGATTTTTCGTTAGTTATCTTACAGACTCTAGACTTTTAGCAGATAATCCATCACCATCAATATTTAAAGCCTTAGAGTCAGCTCCAGAAATAGTGGTAGAACTTTTGGTAAAAAATCTGGCCATGTGTTCGGCAATGGTAGTCCATCATCAACGAAATCAAGATGAGGAGACAGCCTCTCAATCAGAAAAAGTGCGATCGCGAACCACAAGACTAATTAAAAGTGTAGATATTGCCAGCTTAAAAGGTGAGATTGAGGAGCTATATCAAAGTACAACTACTGGCCAGGGAAATTACAAGCAGTTTCTAGAACGTTGGGGTTACGATGAGGAACAGTTAAAGGTAATTCAGCAAGCAATTGAACCATTACTTTCTTAGTTTTTTATTAGCTTAAACTTATAATTATACCACATATATTTGGTAATAACTTTAATCTGTAGAGAGTATTTTGAGCAATCCCCTGATATAATCTCAAAAACTGTAGCCGTCTACTAGCAAAAAGTGATTAAGCTGCTGATTGTGTAGTAGATGGAAACAGTAGATTATATGCACTTAGCGTGAGCAATTCTGCTTAAGTGTGGTGTAGAGGATAAAACGGAAAAGAATAGGACTATGAAAGGAATTGTCCGCAAAACTAGCAGGGTTAGTAAGTGGCTAACCATGGTAAATACTGATTGGTTGGTAAATCTGAACCTGCTATTAACATTAGTACGAAGAGATTTAGAAGCTAGATATAAAGGTTCTATTTTGGGGAATTTATGGCCATTACTTAACCAATTATCCCAACTTTTAATTTATACTTACGTATTCTCAATTATTCTTAAAGTCAAGCTTAACCTAGAAGGGCTACCTGAAGATAGTAAGGTGACATTTGGATTATGGTTATTTGCAGGGTTAATACCTTGGTTGGCTTTTACTAATGGATTAACTCAAGCTTCTGGATCTGTGATTGGACAGCCCAACTTAGTCAAAAAAGTAGTATTTCCTCTTAGTTTATTACCCTTAGTTCCGGTTTTTTCAACTTTTATAGAAAGTACATTTGGATTAATAGTTTTAACAGGAATGGTATGTATATCATCTGGAATACTTCATCAAACATTATGGCTATTACCGATAGTATTTTTACCGCAGCTTTTATTGACAGCAGGTTTAGGTTATTTTACCGCAGGATTAACAGTATTTTTACGGGATATTCCTCAGACTTTAGGAGTAATTTTAAATCTTTGGTTTTACGTTACACCAATAGTATATCCAGCATCTGTAATTCCTGAAAATTGGCGAGTATGGGTATTTTGGTGTAATCCTTTAACAGCGATCGCCGAAGTATATCGTGACCTGGTTTTAGTAGGAGAAATTAAACACTGGGGAGAGTTAGGAATTGCTGCTTTGATGTCTGTATTAATATTTTATTTTGGGTTGTGGGTTTACATAAAATTACGTCCTGCTTTTGCAGATGTTTTATAAATAGCATTCAGCATTCAGCATTCAGCATTCAGCCATCGGCTATTGCTTTTAGTTTAGGATAAAAGCTTTATTAATTATCTTACTACAAAAGTTGCTTCCCTTGACCTTAAAGTATATATTAATTTAAACACTTTTCTTCAAGAGAAAGTCTTGTTGTTGAGATCTGACAGCTAATAGCTGACGGCTGAATGCTTAATATTAAAGATTAATATTTCCCAGAAAATTAATGGCTGAAACTGTAATTTCACTGCAAAATGTTTCTAAATGCTTTAAACGATATCGGCATCCGGTAGACCGTTTAAAAGAAATTCTATTCCCAGGAAAAAGTCGTGCCGATGAATTTTGGGCAGTGCAAAATATAAGTATAGAAATAGAAAGAGGGCATACTTTAGGAATTGTGGGGCGGAATGGTTCGGGAAAAAGTACTCTTCTACAAATAATTGTTGGTACTCTTACACCGACAACCGGAATAGTAAAAGTTCAAGGTAGAGTTTCTGCACTTTTGGAACTTGGAAGTGGATTTAATCCAGAGTTTACAGGTAGACAAAATGTTTTTTTTAACGGTCAATTATTAGGATTAAAACCATCAGAAATAGAGGAAAAATTTGATAAAATTGCTGGTTTTGCTGACATTGGAGATTTTATTGACGAGCCTGTAAAAACTTATTCTAGTGGAATGTTTATTAGGTTGGGATTTGCTGTGGCGACAAGTGTCGATCCAGATATTTTGGTAGTTGATGAAGCACTTTCGGTGGGAGATGAAGCATTTCAGAGAAAATGTTTTGCTCGTATTCAAGACATTCAAGAAAGGGGAGGTACAATTTTATTTGTATCTCATGCCGCTTCAACAGTTGTACAACTTTGTGATTCAGCAATTTTGATGGATCGTGGTGAAATGTTACTTTATCATTCTCCTAAATATGTGGTATCTAAATATCAGAAATTAATTTATGCTTTTCCTGATAAAATCCCATCAATTAGGGAAGAAATTCGTCAGATTCCTAATTTAACAGTTAAGGATTTCTTGGATGATGAAGAAACAGATGAACAATCATCTCAATCAGAACAAAGTAGTGAAAATAAAATTTCAGAATCAACAGAATATGAAGAAATTTATGACCCGGAAATGATACCTTCAAATACGATACATTATCCTAATAAAGGATCGGAAATTATTGACCCTCATATTATTACTTTAGATGGTAAGAGGGTAAATCATTTAATTAATCGTCGAGAATATTACTATACTTATACAGTAAAATTTATTAACTCTACATCTAAAGTTAGGTTTGGAATGTTGATTAAAACTCTGAGTGGATTTGACTTAGGTGGAGCATCATTACATGGTTATACTAAATCAGTAGAATATGTAGAAGCACAGCAGAAAGTTATAGTGAAATTTAAGTTTAAATGTTTGCTAAATCCTGGGGTATATTTTTTAAATGCTGGAGTTGTTGGTATGGCAGGCGATCATCTAACATATTTATCCCGTTGTATTGATATTGCTATGTTTAGAGTGCAGCATTGTAGTGATTCATGTGGTACGGGAGTAGTTGACTTTTTAATAGAACCTAGTTTAAAGATTAGAAATATGACATTTATATAATGTAAGCATTCAGCTTTCAGCTTTCAGCTATTAATTTTGGGGAAGGTTATTTCAGTTATCAGTTAACAGTATGTCTTACTGTTTGCGCAGCATTCCGTAGGAAAGCAGAAGGCTTAAAATACTGAATTTTCTTTTTTTATCCTCTTTACAAGGGAAAGCTTGAAATCTAATTTTCTGGTCAAAGGGAGTGCTTAAAATTGTTTGGGGTTTGTAGACACGAAGTAGCCCCTCGTTGACTATCACCATACAATTTTTACTTCTGTTTTTTGCCTTCTTCAATAAAAACTTTTATTTGTACAGCAATGTGCGCTGGCTTGCTTTACAAATTTCAGGAACTGTCCAATAGCTAAAAGTTTTATATCATAAGCTTTTTATCCCCCCTACTGCCTACAGCAAAGCTGCCTATTGCCTGCGCACAGGGCTATACTTCTCTTAAAACCTAACACCTATTTAAAAATATGAATCCTGAAAAAAATGAAATAGATAATCGGCTAATTATAGATACATTTATTCAAGATCAAGCTAGAAAACCTGAAGAAATAAAGGTAAATATTCATCCACAAGATGAAATGTATCTCTATGCTTTGAAAAATACTGAAGGAAACATTGACGAAGCACTACTACGATATTTTTCTAATGGCAAAAGAATATTAGATGCAGTTAAACAAATTGTAGAATGGCATTTTGATAGCTTTGAAAATATCTCTTCTTTTCTAGATTTTGCCAGTGGTTATGGGCGTTTTAGTAGATTTTTAGTTCAGGAAATACCAGCTCATAAAATTTGGATTTCTGATATTTATTCTCAAGCAGTAGAGTTTCAAAAAAAATTACTTGGAGTACAGGGGATAGTTTCAACTAATAATCCTGAAGATTATCAACTAAATCAAACATTTGACTGTATTTTTGCCTGTTCATTTTTTAGTCACACTCCCCAAAAAACTTTTAGTTATTGGTTAGAAAAGTTATATAGTTTATTGACAGAAAACGGCATATTAATTTTTAGTACCCATGACTTATCTTTAATGACGATAGAAACAGAAACAGATGCAGAAGAAATTTACTTTACTCCAGAAAGTGAAAGTCTTTTTCTCAATACTGAAGATTATGGAGTTACTTATGTAGGAGAAAAATGGGTAGGTAAAATTATTCACCAAGCAACTAAGGGAAAAGCAAAATGGCATCGGATTAAAAAAGGTCTTTGTGGATACCACGATCTATATATTCTGTGGAATGA
>NZ_CEZPJD010000023.1:14175-25885 GCF_983059655.1 Okeania sp. | reverse complement strand
TAATGAATAATGAATAATGAATAATGAATAATGAATAATTACCTCTCCTTGAAAAAAGAGGATTGACTAATAATGAAAATTTTTCTTTATTATCCCCTTAAAAGGGGAGGCTTTAAACCACAATTTTTCGGTAATAATTACCGAAGAATACGGGTTTATCATAATCAAGTTCTTTAGATAGATAAATTACTAAAATATTGTGAGTCAAAACCGGTATTTCAAGGAAAAAGAATAGCGATTGTGGATTGTATAAAATAGGAGATAATAAGTTATTAAATGCTGATGTTAATGGAGCGTTTAATTTTATTAGAAAAGTAATTCCCAATGTTTTTGGGGCATACATAAAGGGTTTGCAGTTTAACTCTGTAATGCTTGATCCACTACGAATGACTAGACTTTTAAATCCTTGAATAAGTTTGAATAAGTTTAGTTGAACAGTAGGTCTTCAATTCAATATTTTAGATAACAAAATTTTAGTTATCTATCAAACTTGCCTCCTTTCTTTGAATAATTTTTGATTAGATGCAGAAATGAGATCAATTTCTCCTTCATCTTTTTAATTTAATTAACCAACTATCAGCTCTGAGCTTATCAAGTATTACTTTTCTGAGTATTTAATTATCAGAAAAAATTCCTGCTGTATGTAAATAAAAATGTACAACTCTCGGAAGGATCAAAAATTCTTGTCAAATTATCAATTATTAGTAAGCATTTCCTCCGTAATAATGCACAAACAGCCGTCAGCGATCAGTTATTGCTTTTAGTCTAGGATAAAAGCTTTATTAATTCTCTTATTAAATAAAGTTGGCTTCCTTGCTCTTAAAGTCTATTTTAATTTATACACTGTCTTTAAGGAGAGAGTCTTGTTGCTGAAGTCCGCAGTTCCTCCGCAGGAGGCTAGCTGACAGATACATCGCTGAATGCTTACAATTATTGACAGCTATTTTCCTAGAATTATAGGAAAATCATCAATACTAAAATTCTGTTTACAAATAACGAAAAATAACAAAAAAAATTATATGAATATTGCAGTTGTAGGACTTAGTCACAAAACAGCTCCCGTTGAAATTCGAGAAAAGCTAAGTATTCCAGAAACACAAATAGAAAATTCCATTACTCAATTATGTGGTGGAACTTATACTCAAGAAGTTGGCATTCTTAGTACCTGTAATCGTTTAGAAATTTATGTAGTTACTAATGAAATGCAGCCTGGTATTCGGGAAGTAATTCAGTTTCTTTCTGATTCTAGTAAAATACCTTTAAATTTACTGCGTCCTCACCTATTCATGTTGCTCCATGAAGATTCTATTATGCACCTAATGAGAGTGGCGGCTGGATTAGATAGTTTGGTATTAGGAGAAGGACAAATTTTAGCTCAGGTTAAACAAACTCATAAACTCGGACAACAATATAAAGGTATTGGGCGTATTCTTAATCGTTTATTTAAGCAAGCTGTAACTGCTGGAAAAAGGGTGAGGACGGAAACAAGTATTGGTACTGGTGCTGTTTCTATTAGTTCGGCAGCGGTGGAATTAGCTCAGATGAAATTAGAGGATTTATCTAATTACCGAGTTGCTATTGTTGGTGCTGGTAAAATGTCAAAGTTACTTGTGCAACATTTATTAGCTAAAGGTGCAAATAAAATATCAATTATTAATCGTTCTATCGGACGTGCTCAGGATTTAGCAAATAGTTTTAAGGATGCAGATATAAAAGTTTATTCTATGTCAGAAATAGGTCAGATTATTGCTAATTCTGACTTGGTATTTACTAGCACTGGTGCAACTCAACCAATTTTAGATAAAGCCAAATTAGAAGCAATCTTAGCTCCTAATCAACCCTTGATGTTAGTGGATATTTCTGTTCCTCGTAATATTGCTACGAATGTGAGTGATTTGCCAAATGTTTGTTGTTTTAATGTGGATGATTTGAAGGCGGTTGTTGCCCAAAATCAAGAAAGTCGTCGGCAGATCGCTATGGAAGCTGAGGTTTTATTGGAGGAAGAGGTAGAAGCTTTTGATGTTTGGTGGAGAAGTTTAGAGACGGTTCCGACTATTAATTCTTTACGACAAAAAATAGAGACTATTAGGGAACAGGAATTAGAAAAAGCTTTATCTCGTTTAGGTTCAGAATTTGCGGAAAAACATCAAGAGGTAATTGAGGCTTTGACTAGGGGTATTGTGAATAAGATTTTGCATGACCCGATGGTTCAGTTACGGGCACAACAGGATATTGAGGCGAGGCGTCATGCAATGGATACTTTAAAACTTTTGTTTAATTTAGAACAAGAAATTAATTCTGGGAAAGTTGTTTAGTTACTTGGTGGGTTTGTTAGGTAGGGTGTGCGTGGCATACTCTATCTTTAATCTTTCCGGTCTTTTTATGTTGAAAAAAAATCATGTGCAGGGGCAAAATACACCTACCATATTTACTTTATCATCTTTTTCTTTCTTTACAATCTTTAATCTCTTTACTGATTTTTTTGTGCTTAACAAAATGAAAATACTCATCTTTTATCTCAACTCTTGGATGACTATCTATGGTCACCCCGTGAGCCTGCCTAGTCATGATGCGATCGCTCCTTATAAATATTTAGCAGGTTGAATAAAAAGTCATGCGTAGGGGCAAACAACGCCTATTATATTTATCTTATCATTTTTTCTTTTCCTGCAATTCTTATCCTCTTCCTGTTTTTTGTGGTGCTTCTGAGGATGAAGATTCTAGTGTTCTTCATATTTCCTGTTAGGTGTAGGTGACAAATGTGGGAAAATCTAATGAAATACCATATCTAGTTAAATACTTATAAGTCAATTTATGCCATATCTCAAAAGAGAAGATTTAACAGCATCAGGAAAAAAGTGGAACGATAAAATAAGAAAAGAAAATCGCCAGCTATCTATCATATTTAGGAGGAGAAATAAAATTTCAGTCAGAAGAAGATTTAGAGGATTATATAGAAGATAATTTCGAGGAAATATTTCCCGATTTATGTTTAGTTAAGCGACAATATACTATTGACAGACAGCGATGTGATTTATTATGTAAAACTAAATTAGAAAAGCAACCTGTGATAATTGAGTTAAAAAATGAAGAAGATAGGGGTTTAATATCTCAACTGACTCGGTATAGGAAAGCTTTAATAATAAATAAGCCTTTTGCAGAACAAATAGATTATTCATTATCTGTAAATTTGGTGGGAATAGCTCCAACTTTTCACGAAGACAATTATACAGATCGAGAAGCTTCTAAATTTGAGGATAATTTTTATTTGTGGCAGTTTAGTATTGAAAACCAGGAAACAAAAGGAAAGTTTAAACTGTGCGGTAAAACTTATGATCTGAATTACCCAATATTTGGTTTGCCAGGAGAAATATTAAACACTGAACTTAACTATGGTAACTTACCTGCTTTTATAGGAAACTTTGTTTCTAGATTAGACCAACCATTTCGTCAAAGTTTTGAAAAGCTCAGGTTAAAATTTTTATCCCAACCAAAAGTCAAAGAAATGGTGAGTGGCAGCTACAGAAAAATATTATATGGTACAGGGGATGGCAAAACTAATAAAAAACTTGCAGAAATAACGAATACTGGTAATGGGGTTAATTTATTTCTGTGGTTACCAACAGCAGTACGAACTAATATTAGAGTACCAGTTACAAGATTTGGATTTGTTTTGGCTGCAAATGAAATACTATTATCTGATGATTCTAAAGTTGAATGGATAGTTTGTACAAAAGGTACAGTTGATTTGAAATATAAAGAACTATCATTTAATAAAAATAGAATGGCAAAATGGTGTGAACCTAATCAATATTTAAATTTTGCTTCCATAGGTTCATATAATACATTTTCCTTATTAACCTATCTGTTAATAGGTGTGACACCAGATGCTATGAGTGATGAAGATAGAGCTTGGTGGAATTCGTATAAAAATAAAACCCCTAACAATTTAGGTTGGTATGTAGATTTAGCTGTTAAAACTTGGAATTACGGAATTAAGTAAATTCGCTAATTAATCTTAAAAATAGTAAGTAATATGAGAAGTATAATTTACACATTCTTATTCTTATAAAGAAGTTTATGCCATATTTAAAAGCCAAACATTTAACTGAAGCTGAGAAAAAGCGGGATGAGAAGGTAGCAAAGTCTACTCGTAATTTAGTCTTGATCAATGACAAAATTAAATTTCAGTCAGAAGAAGATTTAGAAAATTATATAGAGGAAAATTTTAACCAAATTTTCCCAGGCTTAGTTTTGATTAAGCGTCAGCATACTATTAATACGCAAAGATGTGATTTACTATGCTCTATTAAATCAGTTAAGGAACCTGTGATAATTGAGTTAAAAAATGAAGAGGATAGGGGTTTAATCTCTCAGCTTACTCGGTATAGGAAAGCTTTACTGATAGAAAAGCCTTTTGCAGAACAAATAGATTATTCGTTACCTGTGAAATTAATAGCGATCGCTCCTACTTTCCATGAGGATAATTATACAGATAAAGAAGCTTCTAAATTTGAGAATGATTTTTGTTTGTGGGAGTTTTCAATTGATATTGAACAGAGTAGAGATGTTGCTCAATTTAATCTTTCAGGAAAAACTTATGATATTCCTTATCCTATATTTGGCTTCCCAGGAAAAATTTTAAACTCTGAATCTTATAGTAAAAGTTTAACTAGCTTTGCTTTTGAATTTTATTTGAGACTAGATAAAAAATACGAGAAAGATTTTCAAGCTTTACGAAATCAATTAATTGGTCAACCAAAAATTAAAGAGATGGTTAGCACTAGCTATAAAAAAGTATTGTATGGAACAGGTGAAGGAAAAAATCATAAAAAGTTAGCAGAAATAACAAATACTCCTGGAAAAAATGTATGTTTATTTCTGTGGTTACCGACATCTGTAGATACAAAGTCAGATAGACCAGTAGAAAGATTTGGATTTGTTTTAAAAGATGCTAGTAATCCTTTATCTAATGATTCTATTGTTGAGTGGTTAGTATCAACTAAAGGAACTATTAATAATAAAAATACACCTGATATTAATTCAGAAGTAGCTGCTTATGGTAGAGATGGTAAATTAAAGTGGAGTAGAGCGAATTTATATTTAGGTAACGTGACTTTTCGTTACACTCAAGACTTAGCTAAATTAGAGGAGTGGAAAAGAGTAGCCCAAACATCTAATAAAAAGTCTAAAAAAGTATTAAACCAGATCGTTAATTCATATCAAAATAATCCGACATTCTGGTTACTAATGTATGTTTTAAAAGGTGTGACATCAGAAACTATTACTGATGAAGATAGAGCTTGGTGGGAGTCATATAAAACACAAACTCCTACACATTTGGGTTGGTATGTTGATTTGGCTATCAAAACTTGGAATTATCAGATAAATCAGAAAACCATTTTTCAGAAAAAAAATAGCCAGTAAAATCACACTCTTTTTGCTCAAAAAATTTATGTTATGTATGACAACTAAAGATTTAAAAATATTCTCCAAAAGAGACAGATGACGGGATGATGTAATATAGCAAAATTTACCCGCAATTTAGTTTGTATTCAAGATTAATCAAAAATCACCTAATTTAGTAATTTGAGAAAAAAGATATTAGTTGATGATGCAGAAAATTTGACAGCTTAAACAGAAATGCTAATTAATTCCTCAATATTTTTCTTATTAATTTTCCACATCTCCTCTTCTTCCCAAACCCATCTACTATCAACTCGCTCCACTGTGCCATCAAGATTAAACACTGTGGCCGTTGCCAAAGTTTCAATCCACACAGTGGCTCCACAACTATGAGGTTTTTCTGGTCGATAAACAATCCGACAAGGACCGTGAATCTCCACTTCGTGACCTTTACCTAAAATCTCAGAGCCACGTTGGGCAGAAAGTACATACTCATATTTAGCTTGAGGATCGACCTTTTTGAGCTTTCGATTTTTCTCTATGTTAGGCCGATTAAAATGAAGAGTATTTTTACCACAGTGGCGCAGAGGCAACCAATTGGGTTTAGGGCCACGTTTTCTACCAGAGACTCTTGGTTTTCCTTTGTACAGAGGAATTCCCCAAGTTCGACCATTTATTTTCCGAGCGCCTTGAATCCGACCTTCCTTGAGTAAAACTCGGACTCGTTGAGCAGAAATACTTAATAGAGAAGCTGCTTCAGTAGTGCCAACAAACATAAGATTTAATTATATATTTTACTATTGCGTATAGCAGAATAATACTAAATAATACAAAAGTTACAAAATTATACATTTGGGTGCCTCAGATAAAAATGTTTTTGTTAATCTGGGATTTTCTGAAAAAAACAGAGTGTGCAGAAAGGAGTAAGATAAAAGATTCCCAACAAGATTTTTCTGCCGTTGTGTGTCTGCCCAAAATCTAACTTTTTGCAGTTTTAGCAACCGAAAAGCTTTCAGTTCTTAAAATGCAAAAAAAAGCTAAAGCTTTTGTATATCAGTCTTTTGATAATTTATCACCCAGCCCTGGAGGGATAACCAACTACCTGTCACTCCTGCTTGACAATAGTTTTAGGCGATATTCTTCTGAAAGATGCGCTTCTCCAGTTAGCCTTGTAGTTCAGAAGATTAACAACAAAATATTCAGGCGACTATATCGTTAGTCAGTATCTTAACAGCCTATTCTAATCATTAATTTTTTCCGGAGAGAGATTTGCTGAAAAGCTTATCCCAACGAAAAGTTTTTACCTGATTTGTTACTCCTTTTTTGTTGTAGCCAGTAAATCCAGGTAGACAATCCAACGTATTTCTTGTACAGCATACATTGTGCTGTTTTGTCAAAGGGGAAGTTCCGGTATACTATTTAATTTAATAGCCTACGGCTCAAAATTAAAAATTAGCTAGATTTTTAATTAAATATGTGTTGATTTTCACAATAAAAAATAACAATGGAACAAATTAATTATCAACAATTAAAAGCACAAATAACTACAATTTTAAAGATAAATCCCGATATAAAAGTTTATGGTTTAGATGAGCAAGTAGAAAAACACGACAGTGAAAGCATTGATAAAAATCTTTTTCTGATCAATGTTTAAGAGCTTATTATTGGGCAATAAATTATCTCAGTCAATGTAGATATACTAAAGAAATCTCATTTAGAAGCGCAATAAACGTTTTACAGTTAAGTCAAGATATTAGTAACTGGAGTAGTGCAGAAATACCTGAAGGTGTGGTAATAGTAGCCTTGAAGAAGTTAAATAAAAAATTCTACAAATATCAAGGTGATGTAGTTACTAATGTAGCTATGAAACAAAAACTCTACGAGTTCAAAAAATCAAACCCTGAGTTTTACTGGAAATCAAACATTGTGAAATACTCCTCACTTAAAGACGAAATGGAGTTAGTTTTAAAAGAACATCAAGGGTTATGCACTAATGGAATGTGGGCTAGTCTTGAGTATAGGGATAGGGAAAGCCTTTGTGAGCCTATTGGTTTAAAACAATACTAACTGTATCTCTTCTTTTTTGTTTTTGCTATTTTGCAGCTTCATCTGCCTCTTTATCCAAAATATTTACTAAAATTTCTTTTTTCAAGCTGCCTATTGATAGAGCATAATTCAAACTTTTGTTTGGTTCATATATTCCTAATAGACATCTCCTATAATAAAAAATAAAATCAACTATCGCACATAAATTATCAATTATTTTCCCCTACTCCCTCTTTTCTGGAGATGTCTAATATATTTATTTGTTCTAATTAATCGCTTAACTTTGATATTAAATAGCAAGCTTTTTTTTGCTAAAATTATAGCAATTGTGATTCTCAATCTTCTTTCTGTCCAACAATTGAAATATAAGGTTCAATGAAATACTTACTAGCAACTTCTTGTGCCTCAGCAGCTGTTACCATTGTCAGATTTTCTTGAAATTTGGCATCAAATTCCATACCCAAACCTAAAATTTCATACCATCCTAAAATTTGAGCAATTTGTGAGTTTGTTTGTTTACCTAAAGCATATTGACCTAATAATTTGTTTTTGGAGACTTGTAACTCTTCTGAATTAAGTTGGTTATTCACTAAGCGCTCCACTTCTTCTCTTAATCCTGCTTTAGCGATCGCTGTATTTTCTGTAGCGGTTCCTATATAAACTGTAAAGTTGGAGATATCTATACGGGTAGGATAAAAGGCAGATACATCATAAGCTAAACCTCGTTTTTCTCTCAGTTCAATAAATAAGCGACTTGATAAACCATTGCCCAAATAAGTATTAATTAGTTTGAGAGGAGCATAGTCAGAACTATTAACATTTGCGGCTAAATAACCAAGCATAATAATTGATTGTTGAGTTTCTTGGTATGTTGTTGCTTTTGATGGTTGGGGAGTTAGAGTTGGTAAGTTTAAGGTTATCGGGGGTGTTTCTGGTTGTTGCCAATCTCCTAATGTTTGTTCAACTAAATTAATTGCTTTGGTGTTGGTAATATTGCCTACTATAGATATGATTATATTATCTGGACGGAAGTGAGTTTGATGAAATTCTTGAAGATCGGCGCGGGTAATTTGAGAAACTGTTTTTTCTGTACCTAAAGTTGATAAAGCATAAGGATGATTTTGATACATCATTTCTCGTAATTGAGAGAATGCTACGGTAAAAGGTTGTTCTAGTTGAGAGCGAATACTTTGAATAGTAATTCGTTTTTCTAGTTCAATTTCTGTTTCTGGAAATGATGGATATCTAATTATTTCTCCTGATAATTGAAATATATCTGCAAAGTCTGTAGATACTGTTTTTATGCTCAGTAAGAAATAATCTGTGGTTGTATCTGTACCTAGTCTTGCTCCTACTGATTCAACTTTATGGGCAATATCTAGAGAGGATAATTTATCTGTTCCTTTGGTTAATACTGCTGCTAATAAGTGAGAGATTCCTGCCTGTTCTCTCGGTTCATAGCGACTACCTATTCGTAAGAATATTTTGGCTGAAATAATATCCGCTGTCTTATTTTCTGTTGTGATGACGACTATGCCATTATTCAGGACTTTTCTATCTATATTCTTTTTAATCATTAATTTTTTAATTTTCAATATTTAGAAATCTTATTTGAGTTGTGAGATATTGTAGATTTTTAGGCAATAGGCAATAGGGAATAGGGAACAGGGAATAGGAAACACAGAAGCAATAAAATTCTCACATCTGATTCGGTGATTGCTATTAGTCAGTAGTCAAGAGTTAGGTAAGATCCGAAGACCCTATTCATTTTTTTTGTGTTTTTACCATTAGACGTCTCTAATAATAGAAAATAAGATTAATTATCGCATATAAATGATCGATTCTTTCCTCCTACTCCCTACTCTCTCTTTTCTGGAGATGTTTATTGAGTTACACTTTGATTTTTCTGTAGTTTTTTGGGTACTCCTTGTCTATTCAAAATACACTGTTTATTTTACACAAATACTTGTTTTTTGAAACTGGTATATTGAACAATAACTTACACAAATGTTTTGCCATTGTTCATTTTAAGTATCATAGCTAATTTCACAAAGAGTTGGTAACTGATGAAGTTAAATAATAAGCTGAAATTACTTTAGAGTAGAGGTTTTAAGTTTGTCACGGAGTTGATTGAATATTTGCCAAAGAAGAAGTTGAAGCATAAGTATCAGAATGAGATTTTTTGTAATGAGGTAGCAATTTTGCCTTATTACATTGCAAATTTGAATATTGAATATACTTATCAGCAGAAAATGGGGAGTTATGAGGAGTTTAATAATATTTGTTTTGTTGATACTTTAGACCATAGTTCGTTTGAGTATAAGCAGTTAGATTTATTTGCGATGACTGTGGAGAATACTGAGAGGATTAAACGGCAAAATGATTGTGATATTTCTGTGATTATTGGTAATCCTCCTTATAATGCAAATCAAGCTAATGAAAATGATAATAATAAGAATCGCGCGTATCCAGGAATTGATAAACGAATTAAAGATACTTATGTTCAAGAAAGTAGAGCACAAAAGACAAAAGTTTATGATATGTATTCTCGTTTTTTTAGGTGGGCAACAGATAGATTAGATAAACAAGGAATAATTTGTTTTATAACTAACTCTTCATGTTTAGATGCTAGTTCTTTTGATGGGTTTAGAAAAGTGATAAGTGAAGAATTTTCTCATGCTTATTTTCTTGACTTGGGGGGTGATGTCAGAGCTATTTCAGGTAGAGATGGTATTTTTATCGGAGAAAAACATACTATATTTGGAAAATCTGCTATGACAGGAATCGCTATATCCTTTTTGGTTAAAGATAGTCAAGAACAAACAACAAGAAATAGAATATATTACAGTCATCCATTTAATGTTCACGAATTAAGAGAGAATAAGCTTAAATTTTTAGCTGCTACTAAATTTGCTAATATTTCGTTTGAACATATTACACCAGACAAAAATAATAACTGGATAAATCTCACAGAGAATGACTTTGATAGTTTACTACCTATAGCTGATAAAAATACTAAACTTGCTAAAAGTAAAGCAGACGAAACAGCAATATTTAAAATATTTACGTTAGGAATAGCAACAAATAGAGATGAATGGTTGTATGACTTCGACTCGCAGCAACTAGCAAAAAAAATCAAGTTTTTTTGTAACTTTTATGATCGTGAAAAAAACAGATGGCATCAGTCAAATAAGAAAAAACTAATTAATGACTTTGTTGATAGGAAAATTAAATGGACTGCTGAACTAGAAGAACACTTAATCAAAAATTCTGCCTTGGAGTACAATCCTAATTCTATAGTAAAGTCAACTTGGCGTCCGTTTACAAAAAAATACTTTTATTGTGCCAGAATTATTGTACATAGGCTATATCAACAGGAACAAATTTTTCCTATTGGCAAAGATAACACGGCAATTTGTTTAACAATTCACAAGCAAGTTCCCTTTGTTGTTCAAGCTGCAAATACTATCTGCGATGGTGGAATAGGTTCAAGAGGTTCTCAAATATTAACTCTCTACTACTACGACGAAAATGGAAACCGCCAAGAAAATATTACCGACTGGAGTCTCCAAAAATTCCAAATTCATTACAACAATAAAAAAATCAAAAAACTAGACATTTTCCACTACACCTACGCCGTCTTACATCACCCCATCTACCGACAAAAATATGAACAAAACCTCAAACGAGAATTTCCCCGCCTCCCCTTCTATGAAAATTTTCAACAGTGGGTAAAATGGGGCAAAAAATTAATCGACTTACACATCAACTATGAAACTATTAAACCTTATCCATTAACTCGCATCGACTTACCAACCACCGACAACCAACCCACTCCAAAACCAAAACTTAAAGCAGACAAAACCAAAGACAAAATATTAATAGATACCCTCACCACATTAGAAAAAATTCCCAAAATTGCCTGGGAATATCGCCTCGGAAACCGCAGTGCTTTGGAATGGGTATTAGACCAATACAAAGAAAAGAAACCCAGAGACAAAACCATCGCTGAAAAATTTAATACCTATAGTTTTGCCGACTATAAAGAAACAGTTATTGACTTACTACAAAAAGTTTGTACCGTTAGTGTCGAAACTATGAAAATTATTCAGAAAATGGAAACTACCGACAAATCATAATTTCGTATTGGGAAGAGAGAAATCATATTTGCATTTTCTGAAGCGCATAACAACCGGAGGGGAGATGAGTAATTTTCTGAATATTAGGAAAGAGAAATCATATTTGCATTTTCTGAAGC
>NZ_CEZPJD010000023.1:0-14075 GCF_983059655.1 Okeania sp. | reverse complement strand
AATTTTCTGAATATTAGGAAAGAGAAATCATATTTGCATTTTCTGAAGCGCATAACAACCGGAGGGGAGATGAGCAATTTTCTGAATATTGGGGAAAGGGAAATAATAGGCAAAAATTTTTATTGCGCTATCGCAACACAGAAAAATCAGAAATAGAAATTTGATAGTAGCTTCGGCGTGAACTTCCCACCCCTCCGACAAACTTTTCCCAGAAATCAGAAATTACTTAGGCAAAAACTTCTATTGCGTATAGCGCAACAAATAAAAATTAAAAATAAAAATTTGATTAAATCTGCCATTAGACTTTGGTTTCTCTGAGCAAAAACTTCTATTGCGTATAGCGCAACAGAGAAAAATCAGAATAAAGTGTTTGGAAACCAAACCCCTACAGACTGCTTCTGAAAAATTTTCTCAGAAACCAAAAAATACTGAGCAAAAATTCCTATTGCGTATAGGGCAACAGAGAGAAATCAGAAATAAAAATTTGATTCAATTTATTTATTCAACACATTTTTCCTACTAAAAGGCGATCGCTCATCTTCAAGAATTTTCCTAGAAGCAGTGCCAGAGAAATATAGTCATCTTGTGGAGCTTTCAGCAAATACTTATTTTTCCCTCCATCACTCCTCAGTGCGCCAACAGCTTCAAAGAATGAAGCTCCTAAAGCGCCTCAAAGTATTTTCAGTTCCATCCCCACAATTTTTGTGATATGATAATAACTATGAGGGGTCGTTCGCCTATACACATGACTTTTTATTCAACGCAATTTCCCTACAAAAAGGCGATCGCTCTATTTCAAGAATTTCTTAGAAGTAGTGACAGAAATATAGTCATCTTGTGGAGCTTTCAGCAAATACTTGTTTTCCCCTCCATCCATCCCCAGTGCAAAGCTAACCACATCTTCATTCTGTGAGGCTCCTAAAAAAACGCGTCTCAAAGTATTTTCAGTTCCATCCCCACAATTTTTGTGATATCATAATAACTATAATGGTTCGTTCGCCCCTACACATGACTTTTTATTCAATGCAATTTCCCTACAAAAAGGCGATCGCTCATCTTTAGAAATTTTCCGAGAAGCAGTGCCAGAAATATAGTCATCTAGTTGAGCTTTCAGTAAATACTTGTTTTCCCTCCATCACTCCTCAGTGCGCCCACATTTTTATTCTGTGAAGCTCTTGAAAAAAACGCGTCTCAAAGTATTTTCAGTTCCATCCCCACAATTTTTGTGATATCATAATAACTATAATGGTTCGTTCGCCCCTACGCATGATTTTTTATTCAACAAAATTTCCCTACAAAAAGCCGATCGCTCATCTTCAGGAATTTTCCTAGAAGGAGTACCAGTTATTACCTCAAATTTTAACCTTTAACCTTTAACCTTTAACTTTTAACTTCCCTTCCCCATCAATTTCTAAAATTGTCTTCGGAAAATCTTTTTTTGTAAGGTGCTGAATTAACTTAATACTCCGACCATACTTATCAGGATAAGGAATACCCTTACTATTCAAATGAACAGGCAAAATCTTACCCGAAACAAAATCCCCTCTAGGATTAATATCCACTTCTAATACCAAAGAATATCCCAACTGAGCCTTACTAGACAAAGTACGATATCCCATGAAATTACCAAGAGAATAAGCAATTAACTTCCCTTGATAAACCTCCATTGCTCTAGGGACATGAGGACCATGAGCCAAAATTAAATCTGCACCTTCATCTATTAACGTATGAGAAAATAAAATTTTATTACCTCGATTTTCACCAAAAAAATATTCAGTCTTATTCTTAATTCTCAACGCCCTAGTTCCCTCTGCACCAGCATGAACAGAAATAACAATAATATCTGCATTTTCATCTGCTTCTCGGACAAGTTTTTTAGCAGATTCCAAGTCAAGCATAGAATTATGATAACTATAATTACTAAAAGCAATAAACGCTATATTAACCCCTTTCACTTCACGATAAACAATTTCTCCTTTTTTCCCAACAGCTTGCATACCAGCATTTTGAATATTAGCAATTGTATCTTCAAACCCTTGCTTTAAAAAATCGAAAGAATGATTATTCGCCACACTCAATACATCAAAACCAGCATCTTTCAACAAATATCTATAATTCGGTGGTGTTCTAAAAGCAAATACCCTACCACTCCCCATTTTTTTGCCACTTCTTGGATAACTTGTTAAGGTACTTTCAAAATTGCCAAAAACAATATCTGCATCTTGTAATAGAGGTTTTACAGATGCAAATAACTCTTGTTTTTTCGGATGTAATTTATTCTTAGGATAATTAGTGCCAGGAATAATATCCCCCACTGCTTTAATCGTAATTCTAGTATCAGGATTAATCGGAGATTTAATAGATGATAAAACAAACTCAGAAACCTCTGATAAATTAAGTTGATTTTGAGTTTGTACAATTTGAGGAGTAGCTACGGTCGATACTGCTGACTGTCTAACTTCTACTGCTGAAGAGTTTTGTTGAGGTCTTCGTTGTGGTTGAGAAATATTTGAAATAATTGTAGGTAGCTTGTAATTATTAGAATTGAAAACTAAATTTGATACAGGAATTAATGCTATGCCAATAGTGCTTAATAATAGCCAAATAGCTTGATTTTTCTGAGGTAAAAATTGCCAAGAAGTATCATAGGAAGAAAAGATTTTTTTTGTCCTAGAGCGATTATTTCTTTTTCTCACAGGTCGGTTGAGATTAACTGGAGAAAAATCTACATTTTTATCTTCACTTTTACTTATCTCTGGATTAGTCTTAACTACTTCTGGAGCATTTAATTCCATCTGTTGAAATAGCAAAGGCAGAGCAGGTTCAAGAGATTCTTGGGAAGAGTTTGTATTTTCTGGCTGCCACCAAATTGTCCCTACTCCGGCTGGATGGTATATGGTAGGTCTATATAATTCGATAACTTCTGTCCACTCCGGGATGGTGTTACCTAATCTTCGCCCGTAAAGATTGACAAAATCAATCGATGATGCGTTAAGGCGCTGCATTCCTTGATGAATTACTCTAATACAAGCTTGGCGATCTGGCAATTGAGAGCTTTCCAGTAGAAGATGCAGATTATTTTTCTGAATACTAACCTTAGCTTTAACTCCGATAGTTGTTAATGCTTGGTTGATGAGAAAAGCGATCGCTTGAGGGTCTCCTTGTTTTGCTCTTGTTAAAATTTCTTGTTGACTCACAATTATTATCCTTACACCGAAAATATAAGCTAAATTCAATACACCAAAAATATCAACTAAACTAAATCATGATATAGCTCAAACAAATAGAAATGTTAAGTAAGTAGGTGGGAAAATTGACAAGTATGTCCGAAGCGACTAGAACAGATAAGTTTGATGCTAGTAAAAATTTAGAACATTGGGCTTTTTATCAGTTAGAGTTGTTTACTAGGTACAAAGATTGTAAGAGCTAATGTTACATTAATTTGGCATTAAGTACTTAATAGGAAGCTCTCAGGAGATGAAAATTATGGAAAGTAGATTATTGGTAACCGGGGGTGCTGGATTTATTGGTTCTAATTTTGTCCATTATTGGTGTGAAACCTATCCTAATCATCGAGTAGTTGTATTGGATGCTCTGACTTACGCTGGTAATCAGGAGACTTTAGCTGATTTACAAAACAGACCAAATTTCCGTTTTGTCCAGGGAGATATTTGCGATCGCTCATTAGTAGATAGGTTACTCCAGGAAGAGGATATAGATACAGTAGCCCACTTTGCAGCAGAATCTCATGTGGATCGGTCTATTCTTGGCCCGGCAGCTTTTGTGCAAACTAATGTTGTGGGTACTTTTACTTTGTTAGAGGCGTTCAGAAGTCATTATTCCACTGTTGCCCAAAACCCAGACCGGAGGTGTATATTTCTCCATGTTTCAACTGATGAAGTTTACGGTAGTTTAAGTTCAGAAGATTCTGCTTTTACAGAAACCACACCTTATGCGCCAAATAGTCCCTATTCTGCATCGAAAGCAGGAAGTGACCATCTGGCTAGAGCTTATTATCATACTTATGGTATCCCGACAGTTATTACTAATTGTTCTAATAACTACGGACCGTATCATTTTCCTGAGAAATTAATTCCTCTGATGTGCATCAATATTTTATTAGGAAAACAATTACCAGTTTATGGTGATGGGCAAAATATTAGAGATTGGTTGTATGTGATAGATCATTGTCGGGCATTAGATACGGTAATTCACAAAGGTAAACCAGGAGAAACTTATAATATTGGTGGAAATAATGAGGTAAAAAATATTGATTTAGTGCGAATGTTGTGTCAAATTATGGATGAATTAGCAACTGATTTACCAGTACAACCTTGTGAAAGGTTAATTACTTTTGTTAAGGATAGGCCAGGTCATGATAGACGTTATGCTATTGATGCGACAAAGATTAAAACTGAGTTAGGTTGGCAACCTTCAGTAACTGTTGAAGAGGGGTTACGTCAGACAGTAGAATGGTTTTTGAATAACCGAAATTGGTGGGAGCCATTGTTATCTGAAGAATATCAAGCTTATTATCAGAAAGTTTATGCAAGCTCTTAAATTGGGAATTGGTAATTGTTAATTAGTAATAGTTTTTTGATTATTAGCTGCTAGTTCTTCTATTTTCTGCAAGTAGTCTTTTCTAGCAACTATCCCAATGCACAATTAGTTAGTTTTAGAGTTTTCGAGGTTACTACTGTTATAAAAATCCTATTTGAGTTGTAGGTAAAAATTATGGGAATTAGAGGCTAGACAAGCAGAAACAGAAATAAGGCTTTCAAATTTTTGATCTATAAAGTTCTCGATGTTTGATGGATAATTTCAGACTGCTAAGTACCGGGAAAAAATTAATTACATATTTTGCCATTCCCCTTTTGCCAATTTCAACTAGAAAATTTATTTTGCACAACTATTTATTGTATCCAGCAGTTTTTGAGTATTAGAGGTACAAATTTTGAATAATTTAGGTAATACTCAATGCTGGTAACAGAAATATTTTTTTACCATACCTTATAATCCTAAAAATTGCTGTTAAGATTACCTCACAAATAACCGAAGCCAAAATTTTGGAGTATTAAGTATTAGATTTTTTGTACAGTACAACAAGAGAAAAAATGAAAAAATTTGCTCTAATCACAACATTATTAATAACTTCAAGCTTCATAACTTATCCTAAAGAAGTTTTATCTGAAAATGCTCCTACTTATGTACCTGGACATTGGCAACCAGAAGCTCAAGCCGCAGATTCAAAACAACCAATTACACTAAAGATTTTAAATCAGACTGGAAAAGCTCTCAACTATAACTTAATTCCAGAAGTAGAAAGAATTTTGCCCGCAGGAAGAAGTAAAAATATCAGAGTTGACTTACAAAGTATACCTGACGGTTATGGCACAGTAAACATATATAATGACAGTTTACTTACTTATGAATATAGTGCAGAGGGTAATATAGTTACAGTTAGAGTTAAACCAGGTTCAGAAGCAACTGACCATAAATCAGTTTATATTTCTCCCACTGGCAGAGTTTATTCTTTTTAACTATTAACTATAAATGGTCGGCCAAGTTGAAATAAGAAAAACTATCACGGTAGCGATCGCTAAAATTCCTTGAATTATATTTCCCACAATTGTGCCGACCACTATACCTATTCCAGCTTTTACAGATAATTTAGCCCTCTGAGCAAACTCTAAATCTTTCCGATACAAAAATTCTCCAACAACTGCTCCGAAAAAAGGTCCAATCAACATCCCTAATAAAGGTCCGCCAAATGGTAAAGTTGGTAAGAGACCAAAAAAACCTAATGCCAGGCCAATAAAACAGCCTGTTTGTCCCCATTTACTAGCACCTGACTGTTTTGCTCCCCAATAAGTAGGGCTTGCTGAAAAAGTATGAAAAACTTACACAGTAATGATTTAAAGCATTTTGAACCAGAAATTGTGCCCGGTTTTCAGCTAAAATACACTCTTATTCCAGGTATCTAACTGCACGCACCATGTACAGAAAAGTAGGCCAACATGATACTACACCAGAAAATTTTGAACTACCATTCAATGGTCAATTATCCCCAGACAATCGTTGGGTAGTGATGGCTAATTTAATTTATTGGTCAGAATATGAAGATGAATATGCGCTTTTATTCTCTGAGGAAAGAGGAGCGCCTGCCTTATCTTTTAGAATGGCATTAGGGGCATTAATTATTAAAGAAAAACTAGGGATAAGTGATAGGGAAACAGTAGAGCAAATCAAGGAAAATCCATATTTACAATACTTTATCGGTCTTGAATCCTATAACAGCTAATCTCCTTTTGATGCCTCAATGTTGGTTCACTTTAGAGAAAGAATAGGTATGGATTTAATTAATAAAATTAATTCAGATATGGTGAAAACTCAGGGTGAAAAGAAGGAAGATGAAGGAAAAAAAACTACAATATTAGAAGAAATCAATTCAATCAAAAATCAAGGTAAATTAATCATAGATGCCACCTGCGCCCCCGCCGATATCAGTTATCCAACGGACTTAAATCTATTAAATCAAGGGAGAAAATTCACAGAAAAAATCATAGATATTCTGTATAAACCTATCAAAAGCCAGTTTCAGGAAAAACCAACTACTCAGCGTCAAACAGCTAGAAAAGAATATTTAAAGGTAGCCAAAAAAAGACGACCTACTAGTATAGAAATTAGGAAAGCCATCAAAAAAAACTGAAATATGTAAGTAAAAACTTAACCACCATAAAGCTACTAATAAAGAAGGGTGCAAGTCTAGAAAGTCTGAGTAATAGACTTTATAAAATATTGTTAGTAGTGAGTGAAGTATATCGTCAGCAACAATGGATGTGGGAGAACAAAGAACAACGAATAGATGACAGAATAGTAAGTATAAATCAACCTCATATACGCCCAATAGTGAGAAGAAAAGCAGGAATTAACACAGAATTTGGAGCAAAATTATCTGCAAGTTGTATTGACGGATACGTATTTTTACACCGAATAAGTTGGGATAACTATAATGAATCAGGGGATTTAAAGGCTCAAGTTGAACAGTTTAAAAATTACACAGGTCATTACCCAGAGTCAGTTCATGCAGACCAAATTTACAGGACAAGAGAAAACCGCAAATTCTGTAAAGAGAAAGGTATTAGAATCAGCGGTCCTCCTTTGGGAAGACCACCCAAAAATATTGATAAAGAACAGAAAAAGCAAGCCCAGTTAGATGAAAGATTGCGGAACCATATTGAGGGTAAATTTGGGCAAGCAAAAAGAGGATTTAGTCTGGCAAAAGTGATGGCAAAACTTCCTGAAACTTCTATGACTGCGATTGCCTCCGGCACAGCGAAGCTATCGCAATTACTTTCTTAGTAATCAACCTTTCCACCCTCACGGGAAGAGGCTTTTTCTCTTTTTTTGTACTTTTTTGGAGAAAAAACTGTTTTGGCTATGTATAGCAATGAGCGCTGGTATATTTACAAATTGCAGGATTTGCCCAATAGCTAAAAGTCTTATGTTATCGGCAATTTATTCCCTCTGTTGCCTCTCTTGGTCAGCATTCCGCAAGCGAGCTGCCGGCGACGCGGGGTCTGACCGCTGTTGCCTGTTGCCTGTTGCCTGTTGCCTGCACACAGCGCTATATTTAATCATTTCAAATTATAGTTGAATATAATAATGATAATCAAAAATTATCATCAGTTTTTTTTGAATAAAAAATCAACCGTTTTCAGATTTTTTCAGCAAGCCCTATTTAATCAGCAAACTCTAATTGAGCCAAAAACCTTGCACTTTTTCAGCAATATTTAACCCTGGAAGCCTTAACTGGTATTGATTACAATTTTATTCAGCAAGTCCTAATTATTATTATTAATAGCTTGTGTACTATGTATTTTTGTTTATAAACCTTATAGTTACTTTCAGGCAAAGCTTTCAATAGCTAGTCTGAGATACTACATTTTGACGTGTGGGATGTAGGTTTAATATTTCAAGCCTCCGACTTCAGACAGAGGTACTGATAACTGATAACTGAAATGACCTGTATTATTGATTCTATTTAATTTCTCTCGACAAAGTATCTGTCAATTTATCTGCTATTCCTGAAATCCAATTTTCATCTTGTTTAGTATAACTGCGAGGTGAATTTGCGCCTAAGATCATTACACCATTTTTACCAATAGGTTGACAAATAACACCTTGAGTATTTTCTGGTAAATAATTAAATTCAATACGACCGGGATAAACTTTTAAATCTACTAAATAAATAGGTTTTTGTTTCTTCAAAACTTGCTTAAAAATAGCTCCCGGTTCTACTTGTGAGTTAGATGGTAAAATTCCTCTTTTTAAGAAGACTTTGTTTTGATACCAAATAATAATAGTTTTAGTAACTGTATTGGTTAATAATAAACTAGAAGCCCAGGCAAGTTCATTTTTTGCTCTTTCTGATAACTCAGGCAAAAGTTCAAATCCTGATTCACCAATTAATTCAACAGTATCAGGAGAACGTGCTTGTATCTGTTGCCAAAGTAAACCAGTCAAAATCAAAAAAGCACATAAAACTACCCCCACTACATCAGAACGAGCTTGGGAAGCTAAAAGATTAGGGGTAAACAATCGATTAACCATGAGTAAAGTTCCACCTAATCCTCCTACTATTATAGGCAGCATTCGTAAGACTTGATTTTGGTCTGATTTAGTCATATTTTCACTTAGTAAATTATCACTTATCGGTTATCAGTACCTCTGAGTGAAGTTACTGATAGAATTATCCAAAAATCAAAAATAAAATCAATTATGCTACAAAAATTATCAATTATTTTTCCCTACTCCCTAGTGCAGGATAGCAGAAATAACTAACCAATTACAAAATCCTAAAAGCCTTACCAATCAATACTTTTGAATTTTGACTTCCGCGTAGCAGTACTACTCCCTAATCCCTACTCCCTGCTTATATTTCAACCAACTTCACCAGGCTCAATAATACGTTGAAATAAATAACCAGTACCCCGAGCAGTTAAAATCAATTCTGGATTACTTGGATCGTCTTCTAACTTAGCCCTCAGCCGAGAAATATGAACATCCACTACCCGCGTATCTACATGGCGCTCTGGAGTATAACCCCAAACTTCCTGCAAAATCTCAGACCTAGAAAAAGGTTCTCCAGAACGACTTACCAACAACTCCAACAAACTAAACTCCATACCAGTCAGCCTAATTCGTTCATCCCCTTTGTAAACTTGACGCTTATTCGTATCAATTCTAATACTGCTGACCTGAATCACACCAGAACTAGGAATACCAGAACTCCCATTCTTATCAACTCTACGTAATACAGAACGAATTCTTGCTTCTAATTCTTTCGGAGAAAAAGGCTTAACAACATAGTCATCAGCACCTAACTCTAAACCTGTAATTCGATCTGCAACATCTCCCAAAGCAGTCAGCATAATTATGGGAATATCAGATTCTTTCCGCAACTCCTGACATACACCATAACCATCTAATTTTGGCATCATCACATCTAATACCACTAGATCGGGTTCCGTATTGTGAAAAGTTACTAAAGCTTCCTCTCCATCAGCAGCAGTTACAACATCATAGCCAATCATCGACAGCCGAGTTTCTAAGATACGACGGATACTTGCCTCATCATCAACAACCAATATTTTTTCTTTATGATTTTCCACTTTTCCTAACACTCCTTCATTTAGATTTATAATTATATTAATTTTCTTAACTCTATCATCAAAATAACAACAGAAATTACCATTATGTATTACTTCTTATGCTGAGGATGAGTGAAACTTTAGGCTTTTTTATATTTACGAGTGAATATTAAATTATTTTAAGAAATGCCAAAACAGAAAATAAAGTATGTTTGTGGAGAATGTGGGTATGAGTCTACTCAATTTTTGGGCAGATGTCCTAGTTGTCATACTTGGAATTCTATGACGGAGGAGATAGAAGAAAAAACTGTAACGACTTTACAAAGATTGGGACTGACTGATATTGGTATTGGCAGTCAAACATCTGAATCAGATAAGTCTTCTGGTCAACCAAGGGCATCTTTTCTATTATCCCAGATTTCTGACCAAAGTTTGTCCAGAATGCCTTCTGGATTTGAGGAATTGGATCGAGTACTTGGTGGTGGAATTGTTCCTGGTTCCTTGGTTTTGATTGGTGGAGAGCCTGGTATTGGTAAGTCTACTCTTTTGTTACAGGTGGCTAATCAGTTGTCTAGTAGATGTCGAGTTTTATATGTGTCGGCAGAAGAGTCTGGACAACAGGTAAAATTACGTTCGCAACGTTTAATTGTTAATCTCAATGAAGTAGAGGAAGAGGATAAGGATAATGTTTCAAATATTGAAATGGATGAAGATTTATCCTCAAATGAAAATAAGGATATTGTTTCAAATATTGAAATGGATGAAGATTTATCCTCCAACGAAGGTCAACAGAGTAATGACAATGCTGAAACTATAAAAGATTCCACTACAGATTCTCAGGAAAATTTATTTTTATTGCCAGAAACAGATTTAGAAGTAATTTTAAGAGAGTTGGAATCTCTCAAACCATATCTTGCTGTGATTGACAGTATCCAAACAATTTATTTTGCTTCGCTGACTTCTGCTCCTGGTTCCGTTGCTCAAGTGAGGGAATGTACTTCCGCATTAATGCAAGTAGCAAAGCGGGAAAATATTACTTTATTAATAGTCGGTCATGTTACTAAAGATGGTGGTTTGGCAGGTCCTCGTGTTTTAGAACATTTGGTAGATACAGTTCTATATTTTGAGGGCGATCGGTTTGCCTCCCACCGTCTGTTGCGTTCTATGAAAAATCGTTTCGGTGCTACTCACGAAATTGGAGTATTTGAAATGGTGGCGAATGGTTTAAAGGAGATATTGAATCCCTCAGAGTTATTTTTAGGAAGTAGGGATGAATATGCTTCTGGAACTTCTACGGTTGTTTCTATGGAGGGTACTCGCCCAATAGTTGTAGAGATTCAGGCATTGGTTAGCCCAGCAAGTCATGGTGCACCTCGGCGTTCTACTACTGGAATTGATAGTGGTAGGTTGCAACAGATTTTGGCAGTGTTGGAAAAACGGGTCGGCATTCCTTTATCTAAGTTAGATACTTATGTAGCGACCGTGGGGGGTTTGAGTGTTGAAGAACCTGCCGCAGACCTGGGAGTTGCTATTGCAGTAGTGGCTAGTTTTCGCGACCGGGTAGTTGACCCCAGAATTATTTTGCTGGGAGAGGTTGGTTTAGGTGGCCAGGTACGACCTGTATCTCAGTTGGAATTAAGGTTGAGAGAGGCTGCGAAGTTAGGTTTTAAGAGGGCAATTATTCCGAAAGGTCAGCAACCGCCGGACTTAGGAATGCAAATATTGCCCATTGCTAAAGTGATAGATGCAATAATTGCTGCTATTCCGGCCCAACCTCCGACGATGGGGAGTTAAGGTTTTTTTGTTAAAAGTTATTAGCTAGGAAGTTAAGTTTCCTGGCTGTTTTTTTGCTAACTTTTAGTTTTCAGCGATTGCAATGTTAATAGATGACTAAACAAATTGAATAGATTCTGGAACGGCTCCATTATAAAAAGTATCATAGTCGGTAACTGTTCCACGGGCATCAACTTTTTTCCCAAAAGTTTTCTTAGAAATAGGTAGTAAAACATTTGCTCCCCCAAGAGGTTTGTAGTCAATTCCCTTATGTATAGCTGCTGCAATTAGAGCGCTATTACAGATGTAGTTTCTTGCCCAGTTTTCTGCATAATGTTTCAATCCATAGGAACCCATGGTGAAACTTTTTATAAATATACAATTACTCAACCAAGCTTTTGACCATAAAAATGGGTTTCAAGCCTCGCCCTTCTAGGGCGACTTTTTAGTTAATTTTTGTCTATAAATATGTTACTATATTATTAGTTTGATGCGTCAAGTTATGAAAGCTAGATTTAAGTACCGTATATATCCAACCCCGGGACAAAAATACCGATTAGCCAAGCTATTTGGCTGTGTCCGTGTGGTTTGGAATGATAGTCTAGCTTACTGCCAACATAGGTATAAATCAGGAGAAAAGAAATCTACTAATTCAGAACTACAAAAGCTTTTTATTACTCAAGCTAAAAAGACTGAAGAAAGAGAATGGTTGTCAGAGGTTTCTAACATACCATTGCAGCAATCATTGAATGATTTAAACCAGGCTTATCAAAACTTTTTTAAATCAACTCAAGGCAAGAGAAAAGGTAGACCTGTTAAACCTCCTAAATTTAAAAGTAGAAAGTCAAAGCAAACTGCTAGGTTTACAAAGGGAGGATTTAAAATTGGTCAACACAAAGTTTATTTGGCTAAGATTGGAAAGCTGAAAATAGTTTGGTCAAGAGAGTTACCTGCTCCTCCATCATCAGTAACAGTAATCAAAGATTCAGCTCATAGATATTTCTTAAGTTTTGTAGTAGAAATACAACCAGAAATCTTACCTCAAACTGATAATTCAGTAGGTATAGATTTAGGTATCAAAACCTTTGCTACATTTAGCGACGGCACAAAGGTTGATGCTCCTAAGCCACTGAAGAAACGAATTAAGAAGTATCAAAAGTTAAGTAAGTCATTATCTAATAAAACTAAAGGGTCTAAAAGGTATGAAAAAGCCAGGGTTAGAGTAGCTAAATTCCATGCCAAGCTGAAAGATACAAGGACAGATTTTCTACATAAATTATCTACTGAAATAATTCGTGAAAACCAAACAGTTGTTTTAGAAGATTTAAACGTTTCTGGTATGATTAAGAACCGTAAATTATCCAAAGCAATTTCAGATCTAGGTTGGAGACAATTCAGAACATTCCTAGAAGGAAAAGCAGAAAAATATGGTCGCGATTTCAGAGTAATTAATCGTTGGGAGCCAACATCCCAAATTTGCTCAAATTGTGGCTTTAAAGGTGGCAAGCTAGACCTGAAGGTGCGAGAATGGGAGTGTCTCAACTGTGGTGCAAAACATGATCGAGACTTAAATGCAGCAATAAAGTGCGATTCGTTTCCCTTAAATCTTAATAGAGGGACAGGGAGCGTGGCTAAAGTAACCAAATCAAGGTAGAGTTCGCACTTGAATCCTTTAGCCATGACAACTTCATAACCTTGTAAGTGAGGCCAAAGTCCCAGAAAAATGGCCAAGTCTTACCCAACAAGCACTGTAGTGAAAACATATTCCCCAGGGTAGCGACTAGCCATCAATCCCTGAAGCGGGAATAAAAGCGGAAAGGAGCGGGGAATCTACCCCTAACCCCGTGAGTAAGTTCTCATGGATAGCGAAAGCAAAGGTGCGTATGAATCACCGTTACAGCAAACCAGCGAAAAAAGATTGATACGCTGGGAGTACCAAAAGGTCATCAACATAGGGTGTCAAGAGGATTTTAATCGACTTGATAGTGCATCCCCAAATTTCGGTGAAAAGTGCCGTCCTCAAAGAACAAACCAAAGGTGATGAGGAACGAAGTAACCCGATTAAATCTCTCAGGCAAGGTCGATTATCCTGAGTAGTCAGCTAAGACGCAAAATCTAGGAATCTAGGAAATAACCGGGAAAGATTGGGTCAAAAGCAAAAGCTCTAGGTAACTCTAGAGATAAGCAGACGGACTCACGATCAAACAGATTATGTAGTCGTAAGTAGCAGTTAATACGTGATGAATGAGGCCACAAGGTTAGAGTATAAATGGGAAACAATCCCCTGGCAAAAGCTAGAGAGGAGCGTGTTGAAGCTGCAAAAGCGAATATATAAAGCATCTCAACGTGGCGACGTTCAAACAACCCACAGACTCCAGAAATTATTGATGAAATCCTGGAGTGCAAAATGTATAGCGGTTCGTAGAGTAACTCAAGACAACCAAGGGCGAAAAACGGCAGGAGTGGACGGTATGAAGTCACTAACCCCAAAGCAACGTTTGGAACTTGTATCAAAATTACACTTGAGTTCAAAGGCCGACCCGACCAGGCGAGTGTGGATTCCCAAGGCAGGGAAGGAAGAGAAACGGCCTTTGAGTATACCTACAATGAAAGACCGAGCAACACAAGCACTTGTCAAAATGGCACTAG
>NZ_CEZPJD010000022.1:23443-25956 GCF_983059655.1 Okeania sp. | reverse complement strand
TAATTAACTTATTAATAATTAAATAATTCGGGTTTAAAGCCTCCCCTTTTAAGGGAAAAAAAGCGGTCTCCGGATGGTGAGGTCCCCTGCTCTTATCAGAGCCGCTCCGAAGATCGCCATATCCAATCAACCAAGAGAAGAAATAGTATTTCCTTATATTCAATTCCGTAGCGGTTTTAACCAGAGGTAATTATCAATTATCCATTATCAATTATCCATTAATGAACACTTTTTGATTCGCCTAAAACTGGAATAAAATTATTTTTTTCAATGGCTGTAAGAAGTTTTTTTAAAAATTCATCTCTACCGAAGAAATATTCAGCATCCTGTGGAAGAAAACTAGATTCCTTATAGGGACAATTAACATCACCTTTTTCTAAATAAAAATTGAGATTGACAATAACATTATTTTGAATACCAATACCATATTGGTTTCCATAATTTATGGAGTTATCTTGATTAGTAAAATTAATGTCATTTGATGCTTTTTCATCATTTTGTGCAGCCATTAAACTTGAAAATTAAGAGCTAGTTTTTGAAGAATAAGCCAGTAGGATAAATTCATAAATTACTTCTACAAAAATCATAATTAAGAGTGTGAGCTAAACCAAAAAAAGAAGATAAAATTTTATAGCTCAAAACCTAGCTTTGACATAATTAAACATTTGATAATAAAGGCGCAGCATTTAACAATGTCTGAGTATAAGAATGTTGGGGATGATTAAATATTTCCTCAGTTTTCCCCTCCTCCACAATTTTTCCACCATTCATCACAGCAATTCTGTCACAAATAAATCTAGCCACCCATAAATCATGGGTAATAAATAAATAAGTTAAATTTAATTCTTTTTTTAAATTCAACATCAATTCCAAAACTTGAGTTTGAATAGTAGCATCCAACATACTCACAGGTTCATCACAAATAATCAGTTTTGGATTAGTAATTAAAGCTCTAGCAATAGCTACTCTCTGTTGTTGTCCTCCAGATAATTCTGAGGGGTATCTTTTGCCATATTCTGCTACTGGAGTCAAACCTACCTTTTCTAACATTTGCTCCACTTGAATTTTAGCTTCCTTTACACTAGCCAAATTATGAATCAATAGAGGGTCAGCTACTATCTGGTCAACAGTCATCATCGGGTTAAGACAGGCTAGGGGGTCTTGAAATATCATTTGCATTTCCCGACGATAGGGTTGCAATGCTGATAAAGAGAGAGTTGTTAAGTCTTTGCCTTGAAATTCGACTGAGCCAGAAGTAGATTTAATTAACTGTAAAATAGTCCGAGATAAGGTACTTTTACCACAACCAGATTCTCCTACTAATCCTACTATTTCCCCAGCATAAAGGTTTAGGTTAACTCCATCTACTGCTTTAATAAGTTTGCTTTTTCCAGAAAATAATAACTGCTCTATAACATTACTTTCTAAGGTGTAATGTTTAACTAAATCTTTGATTTGTAAAATAGGTTTAATTGTTTTGGCAATTGTTATTTCTTCAGATTTTTCTAGTTGAATTTGAGCAGGAGTAGATTCAACTACTTGAATATGTAAAGCAGCTTGAAATAGAGATTTGGTATATTCATGTTGGGGATTGTGGAGAACTTGTTTAATTGAACCTGTTTCTACTATTTCACCTCCATACATTACAGCAATACGGTCACAATATTCTGCCACCATTGCCAAATCGTGAGAAATTAATAATAAGGAAGTCTGACGCTCTTGGCAAAGTCTAGTAAGTTCCCCTAAAATCTGAGACGCTATAGTTACATCCAAGCTAGTAGTAGGTTCATCCGCAACAATTAATTTAGGGTTTAGTAGTAAAGCTAGAGCGATCGCCACCCTTTGTCGCATTCCCCCACTAAATTCATGGGGATATTGAGGCCAACGACTGGCAGGAATATTTACTGCTTCGAGAGTTTCTATAGATTTTTGCTTTGCCTCAGATTTAGATATATGGGGTTGATGTGCTTGAATTGTTTCTACACAATGATCCCCAATAGTCATTAATGGATCTAGGCGAGTCATGGGGTCTTGGAAAACTAATGCTACTGCTTCTCCACGAAATTTTCTCAGTCGAGAGGGGTTCATTCCAAATATGTATTCTCCCCCAAATGTGATAGACCCCTCAACTTGTACTGACTTGGGTAATAATCTCATGGCAGCACGTCCAAGAGTAGATTTACCACATCCAGATTCTCCTACTAATCCTAATTTTTCTCCAGGTTGAAGTGTGAGGGAGACATCATTTACTGCCCAATGAGATTTTCCACGTTTTTCGGGATAAGCTACTCGTAGATTTTTTATATCAAGTAAGGAATTCATTACTAGGTAGGTTTTAGGTGTTATACCAGCTTAAAAAAATAATGTTACTAATAGTTTCGCTCCTTGAGATATGAAATAATTTCGGTTAAATTACTATATAGTCAAAGTTTTGATTCTTCAAAATATTATTTTTAAATTTTGACTTCTAGTTTCCCTCCTTTAGATTTGAAATAATTTAAGTTAAATTACTA
>NZ_CEZPJD010000022.1:18907-23343 GCF_983059655.1 Okeania sp. | reverse complement strand
AATTACTATATAGTCAAAGTTTTGATTCCTCAAAACATTACTTTTAAATTTTGACTTCTAAATTTTGACTTTTAACTTTTGACTTCTAGTTTCCCTCCTTTAGATTTGAAATAATTTAAGTTAAATTACTATATAGTCAAAGTTTTGATTCCTCAAAACATTACTTTTAAATTTTGACCTTTAACTTTTGACTTCTAGTTTCCCTCCTTTAGATTTGAAATAATTTAAGTTAAATTACTATATAGTCAAAGTTTTGATTCCTCAAAACATTACTTTTAAATTTTGACCTTTAACTTTTGACTTCTAGTTTCCCTCCTTTAGATTTGAAATAATTTAAGTTAAATTACTATATAGTCAAAGTTTTGATTCCTCAAAACATTACTTTTAAATTTTGACTTTTAACTTTTGACTTCAAAATATTACTTTTAACTTTTGACTTTTGACTTTTGACTTCTTTTTTCCTTCTTCCTTTCATAAAATATTAACTTTGACTTCCTACACTAAATTTCCCATTTAGCTCCTTTCTTTTATTTTCAAATCTGCGTAACATATAAGTAGCAGCACAATCTCCATGAGGATTATCCTCTAATATATCTGCTAATTGAAAAACATACTCAGCTATTTCTTCTCCCAATTTATCAATAACAGCCTCACGATTAATCATTTCTTGTTGATGCTGACGCATCTTAGCTTGCCATCTACTAGAAAACATCTCATGTATTTTTGTATGCAGTCCAAGAGATTCTAAAATTTTCCACTCTTCAGCATCATCAAACCAAATACCACCATCATGCAAACAACGTTCTATATAGAAAGGTTGTTTAATGTTTATTTTGATGCGTGATAAATAAGTACTACATTCTGGACATAACCCTGCTTTACCATCAAAAGGGGAAGGTACAAAATCTTCAAATTGATTATAAGGTAAGATTTCTTCTGGCACATACCATGAGGGTAAACTCTCTAACCAAGCTTCATAATTTTTTCCCGAAATCCAGAAACCTTGAGATTCTGGGCAGTATTTTACCGGGATAACATCATTCAAAACAGCATCTTCTAAATCTACATCGTACTTGGGACTTTTCATAGTATATATTCCTAATCTTGTGTTAATTTTGTTTTACTAAGTATATTCCCGCAATAGCCTATGAGGGTTTTTAGGCGGTCTTTGATAGTGGACAACCGCGTTTGTGTTGTTTGAGGGTTTCGAGATGCTTGCAAAAAGATTAAATCTACATATAACAGTCGAAGCTCCTTATGCATCTCTGTTAAGTAAGACTTTACCTGAAATGCAATGGATCGATCTAGTTCTAAGTTATCTAAACTCATAATCTGAATCTCGAAAAACTGTTGGACTTCTTTCTTCACGGCCAAAATTTTTTCTGGCTCTAGATTTTCTTGGGCCAGAAATTCCTGCAACTGATTCAGCAGTTGACTGAATTTTTGATATCGCTGATTATGCTCTTTTGGTAACATAATATAAATCAATTAAAATTTGTATATATAAGGTAATAACATAGGATATTTATCATCTCAGTACAGTTACAAAATCAATTTAAATTGATATGTAAATTAATCTCACTCTACGATTACTGATTTGATGAATATTTTTGATATTTTTTTAGAGTCATAATGTAAGCATTCAGCCGTCAGCCATCAGCTATAAGCTATTGCTTTTAATTTAGGATAAAAGCAATATTTAATTGTCTTACTACAAAAATTGGCTCCCTTGTCCTTAAAGTTAGTTGTTAATTTAAACACTTTCCTTAAGGAGAGAATCTTGTTGCTGATAGCTGACAGCTAATAGCTGTTTGCGCAGCATTCCGCAGGAAATGCTTACGTCATAATCTATTTATACTTAAGATTAATTATATTTTTAATTATTAAGTTATATTATAGATATATCTAGACATAAACCACGATTTGATAATATAAACTTATCCCAATGATTAAACATGGGTTTCCATATTTTTTTATAAGAATTAAAGTATAAAAAGCAACAGATAATTTCAAAAAAGCTGTAACTATAAAGTACAAAGCTAATTGAAATTTAGACTGCTTTCTCATTAACTATAAATTGATAATTTCGGTTAATAAAAGCCGAATATAGTTCTGGCATTTCTAGTCTAAATTATCTAAAGAAACAACCAATTAACCCGATCTATAAATTAACTCCTATGAAGACAAAAACTCTAGAACCTAAACCTTTAATGTCATGCGTAATTCCTGACTGGTTACAAGAATGCATAAATAGCAAAAATAACAACAATAATTTAACTAGCTGTTCGCTAGATACAGCATTAATCTGTCAAGCGTTTGAACTGGCTTATAAGTTACATGAAGGACAATATCGTAAATCAGGAGAACCTTATATATGTCATCCTATAGCTGTTGCGGGATTGTTGAAATATCTCGGTGGTGATAGTGCGATGATTGCTGCAGGTTTTCTACATGATATTGTTGAAGATACAGATGTAACTATTGAAGAAATAGAACAAAAATTTGGCTCAGAAATAGCTTTATTAGTAGAAGGAGTAACTAAGCTTTCTAAGTTTAATTTTTCTAGTAAAACAGAGCTACAAGCTGAGAATTTTCGCCGGATGTTTTTGGCAATGGCAAAGGATATTAGAGTAATTGTTGTTAAGTTGGCAGACAGGTTACATAATATGAGAACTCTGCAACATTTGCCACGTCATAAACAATTAAGTAAGGCATTAGAAACACGGGAAATATTTGCACCTTTAGCAAATCGTTTGGGCATTGGTCGAATTAAATGGGAATTAGAAGATTTATCTTTTAAATATATAGAATCAGAAGCTTATCGAGAAATTCAAGAATTAGTAACAGATAAAAGAGCTGACCGAGAGGCTAAATTGTTAGAAATGACAGAAAATTTACGACAGAAATTAGACCAAGCAGGAATAGAATGCTACGACATTAGTGGTCGCCCTAAACATCTGTATGGAATTTATCGGAAAATGCACTTAAAACAAAAAGCATTTCACGAAGTTTATGATATTGCTGGACTAAGAATTATTGTTAATAAAAGAGAAGATTGTTATCGAACTTTAGCCATTGTTCATGACTCTTACCGACCAATTCCTGGAAGATTTAAAGACTATATTGGTCTGCCAAAACCTAATCGTTATCAATCATTACATACAGGGGTAATAGGTAGTACAGCTCGCCCTGTAGAAGTGCAAATTAGAACTGTAGAAATGCACCATATTGCTGAATATGGAATTGCTGCTCATTGGAAGTATAAAGAAACCAGTTCTAGTAATACTAAAATGACGGCTGAAGATGAAAAATTTACCTGGTTAAGACAGTTATTAGAATGGCAAAGCGACTTGATGGACGATCAGGAATATTTGGAAACTATAAAAGGCGATTTATTCTATGAAGATGTTTATGTATTTACACCAAAAGGTGATGTGATTTCTCTCAAGCAAGGCTCGACTTCAGTAGACTTTGCTTATCGTATTCATACAGAAGTGGGAAACCATTGTACAGGGGCTAAAGTGAATGATAAAATTGTTAGTTTAGATACTCCATTAAAAAATGGGGATATTGTCGAAATATTAACTCAAAAAAATGGGCATCCTAGTCTAGATTGGCTAAATTTTGTTGTAACTGGTGGGGCACGAAACCGGATTCGTCAGTGGTACAAACGCTCTCATCGGGAAGAAAATATATCTAGAGGAAAAGAATTATTAGAAAAAGAATTAGGTAAAAAAGGTTTTGAATCTTTACTTAAGTCTGAGCAAATGCGACTTGTTGCTGAGAGATTTAATTATCATAATGTAGAAGATTTACTAGCAGCTTTAGGTTACGGTGAAATAACTTTAAATTTAGTAGTCAATAGATTACGAGATGCAACTAGGGAAGTCACACAAGTTGAGCAAAATTCAGATATTTGTAAAGAATTTTCTGAGCATAAATCTTCTTTAATGCTACCTCGCCCTACTCAAATTTCATCTTCAAATAAATCTCATCCTATTGCTGGAGTTGAAGGTTTAATGTACCATTTGGCTGGTTGTTGTAATCCAATTCCAGGTGAACCTATTATTGGTAGTGTTACTCGTATTCATGGTATTTCTATTCATCGTCAAGGTTGTTCTAATGTGGAAAATATACCCGGGGAAAGGTTAGTTCCTGTTAGTTGGAATTCTACTAATGAAAATCAAGGACGACCTCAAACTTATCCAGTAAATATTTGTATAGAAGTGATGGATAGAGTGGGAGTTTTGAAAGATATTTTGTCTCGTTTAATGGATAATAACGTTAATGTTCAAAATGCTCAAGTTAAAACAAATCCTGGTCACCCGGCAATTATTAATCTATGTATTGAAGTGAGCGATCGCCAACAATTTGAAAAGACTTGTACTCAAATTAAAAATATGAGTGATATTTTGAATTTACGTCGTATTAGTCAA
>NZ_CEZPJD010000022.1:0-18807 GCF_983059655.1 Okeania sp. | reverse complement strand
ACAGCTATATATAACTAAGAATAATATATAGCAATTCCCAAAAAGCGTGAAGTACAAAATTTCTTGGTTTTAGGGAGTAGGGAGTAGTAATTATGGTTCTGTAGGAATTGATAAAGAAGAAAAACAACTGTACCCTATTAACTTGGGAAACGCTATAGTGGTCGAAGTACAAGGTTAGGGCAGGTCAAAAGTTATAAAACTCAGACCACTCCAGATTTTTTCTTCTTCCTTCTTTACTTCTGCTATAAGAGAAGATTGACAGTTAACTCTTGACTTCGATATTTGCTCTATTTTTTCCTAAGTAAATGCTAGGTAATGAGTGAAGTATAAAAATATTCTGGAAAATTTTTATCCTCAGATTGATTTAGGAGAAAAACTATGGTTTTAGACAAATCATCAATTAGTAATATATTAAATGAACAACGTCAATTTTTTGCTACAGGAAAAACCAAAAATGTTGAATTTAGAATAGAACAACTTAAACGTTTAAAACAGGCAGCTTCAGATTATCAAGAAAAAATAGTTGCTGCCGTGCAAGCAGATTTGAATAGACCACAATTTGAAGCTTATTTTGAACTAGGTTTTTTTGCAGAGATAAATGATACGATTAAAAAACTGAAATCTTGGACAAAACCTCAAAAAGTTTCTACTCCAATCGAACAATTTCCTGGCAGAGCAAAAATTTATCCAGAACCTTTAGGAGTAGTATTAATTATTGGTCCTTGGAATTATCCTTTTCAATTAGTTATTTATCCATTATTGGGAGCGATCGCTGCTGGAAATTGTGCAATTATTAAACCTTCAGAAATAGCTGTTAATACATCTGAAGTTGTTGCCGATTTAATTGCTCATACTTTTGACTCTAATTATATTGCTGCTATTACGGGAGGAGTGGAAACAAGTCAACAGTTATTAGCAGAAAGATTTGACCATATTTTCTTTACTGGAGGTACAAGAGTAGGCAAAATAGTTATGGAAGCTGCTGCTAAAAATCTCACACCTGTTACTTTAGAATTAGGAGGGAAAAGTCCTTGTATTGTTGATGCTGATGTTCAGTTAGAATATACGGCAAAACGTATAACTTGGGGAAAATTTATTAATGCCGGTCAAACTTGTATAGCTCCTGATTATTTGTTAGTAAATCGAGCGGTTAAATCAGATTTGCTAGAGAAAATTAAACAGTCTATTGATGAATTTTATGGTGAAAATCCGGCTAAGAGTCAGGATTATTGTCGGATTATTAATGAAAAGCAATTTAATAGATTAACTAATTTACTGCAAGATGGAAAAATAGTTATTGGTGGTGAAACTAATTCAGAAGACCGCTACATTGCTCCAACAATTATTGAAGGAGTTTCTTGGGATTCATTAATTATGCAAGAGGAAATTTTTGGACCTATTTTGCCAGTGTTAG
The DNA here is from genome assembly GCF_983059655.1 of Okeania sp. Classification (NCBI taxonomy): domain Bacteria; kingdom Bacillati; phylum Cyanobacteriota; class Cyanophyceae; order Oscillatoriales; family Microcoleaceae; genus Okeania; species Okeania sp. Next base: position 17,393 of record NZ_CEZPJD010000022.1, on the reverse strand, counting down.
AATATGATGATTTAGGAGAAGCGATAGCTGTTGTTAATTCTCGTCCTAAACCCCTAGCACTTTATTTTTTCTCTCGAAACAAACAGAAACAAGAGCAAGTTTTAAAAGAAACTTCTTCTGGTAATGCTTGTATTAATGATACTGTGATGCAGGTTGGTGTAACATCTTTACCATTTGGAGGTGTAGGAAATAGTGGTATTGGTAGTTATCATGGCAAGGCTAGTTTTGACACTTTTTCCCATTACAAAAGTGTATTGAAAAAGGGTTTATGGTTGGATTTAAACTGGCGATATGCTCCATACAAAAATAAAATAAATTTGATTAAAAAAGTGATTTTTAAGTAATACCAAATTTATAAATATTTGCTACAAATATCTAGATTATTTCTTCGGAGTGAACCCATCCTTAATCCTTCCTAAGAGGCAGGGTCAATTTATTATCACTAGAGAAAAAGGGAGTAGGGGAGTGGGGAAGTAAGGTCTATTCATTGTCAAGGAAGAAAAATTGTATCCTTTTATCCGGACATATATAAAATTCTTTTTACGTCTTAATCAGGATTTGAGCCTATTGATTGTGAGGTTGTTTAACCGGATTTGATATTACTGGAAAAGGCTTACAATACTTACAGTTCTCAATTAAAGAGTTTTTAACCTTAAGATTGCTGAAAGCCCTAACTAGCAATAGTTATTTCAAGAACTTTGCACTGTCTAGTTACCTAAATTAATGTTAATTATTCTTATGTTTACTTCTCCCCCACTCCCCTACTTCCTAATTCCCTACTCCCCTACTCCCTATTCTTTATTTTGCCTGTAAATTTTCTAAAGCTTGATGAGCGCTAGATAAATCTGGTGCAAGTTCAATAGCTTTTTCTAAAGAAGATATTGCTTGTTCATCTAAGCCTAAATGAGTCAAAGCTTCGCCCAAATGATAATGTACAACACCCGAATTTGGATGAAGTTCAATTGCTCTATTATAAGAAGCGATCGCCTCATTCCAATTATCTAAACTTGCCAAAGCATATCCTAATTTATGGTGAATATCCGCAGAAGTGGGATTAAGATTTACCACTCGACGATAAGCAGCAATAGCCTCTTCAATAAACCCTTGTTGTTCCATCATTTCTGCTAACTTCAAGTGAGAATCTATGACAGTTTTATTCTGTTGTTGTCTTCTGGCTAATGCCTCTTGTAGATGCTGATTAAACTTTTGATTATCTGGTTTAATTTCCACAGCTTTTTGATAACAATTTATTGCTTCTTCCCACTTTTGTATTTCTGTTAATGCTTCTCCCAACTGGTCATACACAACGGCTGAATTAGGATTAATTCTGAGAACTTCACGATACTCAGCAATAGCCTCTTCCCATTTTTTGAGTTGAGCAAAAGCATAAGCTAACTGATGATGGATTATTGCTACATTAGGATTAAATTCAATTGCATTTTCATAGGCAGCAATAGCTTCTTCCCATTTTTTTAATTGGGCTAAAGCTGCTCCTAAATGATGATAAACTTCGGCATTTTTGAGATTTAGGGAAATAGCTTGCATACAAGCATCAATGGCTTCCTCCCATTTTTGTAACTTAGTTAAACCTAGTCCAATATAATAGTAAGTTTCTGCTAAATTTGGGTTTAAATCAAGAGCGTGACGGTAAGAAATAATTGCTTGTTCGAGTTGACCAGAATTTTCTAGAACCTTACCTAAACTCAAATGATATTCTGGCAAATAAGGATTAATTTCAATCGCTTGATTAACCGCATCTATAGATTCATGCCACTCTTTTTTATGTGCTAGAGCTTCCCCTAAATATTGATAAACTGAAGCAAAGTTTTGGTCAACTTCAATAGCATGGTGATAAGCAGCTATTGCTTCATCAAATAATCCTTGTTTTGCCAAAGCCAATCCTAAACTACTATAAAATTTGGGAAATTCTGAATTAATTTCAATCGCTTGATTTAGATAAATTGCTGCCTCATCAAATCTATCTAATTTAATGAGAATTTCCCCTAAATTATAGTAAGACCAAGGATAGTTTGGTTGCAGTTGAATTCCTTGGTGATATATATTTGCTGCTGCTTCTAAATTTCCTTGTAAACTAAGAGCTTCTCCCAAGTTTTGATAAGCTACGGCTGATTGGGGATTAAGTTTAATTACTTGTTGGTAAGCATCAACAGCTTCTGCTAAATTACCTTCTCTTAGTAATTTATTGGCAGTACGAAGATAGTTAACGCTGCTTTCTGTTTCTGTTGCTATTGTTGAGGTTGACATTATTATTTAAAATTTCCTTTATTTGATAGTTCTGTAGTTGGGCAATATTACTTATTAGCTGTTAATATCCTACAGTATTTTAGTAGACATCTCTAGAAAAGAAGGAGTAGGGAGAAATAATTGATAATTTCTGTGTCATACATAATTGATTTGATTTTTTATTGTTAGAGATGTCTAGTCGGTTAATTCTGTCTATCAATTTTAGTACAGAATAAAAATAAGCATTTCCTGCAGAATGCTGCGCAAAGAGCTATTAGTAGTCAGCTATTCCTTTGGAATGCGCTAAAATTCAGTAATTATAGTTGTTTAACTTAAAAATGAGACGTTTTTTCCTCTGAAACCTCCTCAGAGCAAGAAAGCTTTGTCTCAATCTAAAGTTAAATGACTATAGTAATAAATAATTACTTCTAAGGTTTAGTCCGGGGACTTTAGCAGTAGCTTATATTCTTTCTCAATTTCAAAGGTTGCTTTTACCTTACCCAAAATTAATAGCTGACGGCTAAATGCTTACGAATAAAATTTACCTGATGTAGTTAACATCATATAGTAAATGTTTTTCTATGTCACTTAGCTTGAACAAATATTACTAAATTTACCAGAGTAAATTAAAAGTTTTATTATAGGCTGAATTTTTTTTTCAATAAATAGTTTGATTGTAAGCCCTTAAGCATTTAAACTATATACAGAACTTTTGGTGGATGGTGAGGTATAGTTTTAGATTAATCTCTATTCCCTTTTTTGTGTTACTTTCTGGATCTGTTACCTACTTGCCAAAATTTTGTACTCCCGGAAAGTGGCAAACTGCTGTAACTTATTTGTAACAGGAAACTCTTAACGCTTAACACCTTTGGAACACCTAGCCAACCCTGGACATTTCTCAGATGGTATCCGAAGTAAAAATTATATAGTAATATTAATAACCAATACATCGTCAAAATTAATATGATACAAAAAACAGAAAAATCAACTCTAATTATTACCAGTATGCACCGTTCTGGAAGTTCTTTAACAGCTTCCATACTCCAAAGTTCTGGTTTACACATTGGTCGGAAATTAATGGAGGGAACAGAAGATAATCCTCAAGGATATTTTGAAAATTTAGACTTCTATGAATTTCATCAACAAGTATTAGAATCTCAAGGAATAGATGCAGATGGTTGGACCCTCCAAGAAAGAATAGATATAGAAGAAAATTTTGTAGAAAGAGCAAAAGAAATTATCGCCAAAAATTCTATAAGTGGAAATTGGGGATGGAAAGAACCCCGTACAACTTTGTTCCTAGATTTTTGGGCAAACCTACTGCCAAATGCCAAATTTTTATTAATTTATCGTTCCCCTTGGGAAGTAGTTAATTCTCTGTATAATAGGCAAGATAAAATATTTCAAAATCAACCAGAATTAGCAGTTAAATCATGGTTACACTACAATCAAAAAATTATTGATTTTTATAATCATGCTGCTAATAGTTGTCTATTGACAAATATTCAAACAATCATCAGTAATCAAGACCTATTTATTGAAGCAATAAATGAAAAATTTAAGACAAACTTTAATTATCCGGCTGCCAATATCTACGAAGCATCATTATTTAATAATCAATTATCAACAGAAGACCATAGATCGACTCTCATAGATTATTACTTTCCTGAAGCTATAGAAATGTACCAGGAATTAGAAGCAAGAGCTTGGAAACCAGTCGATGAAATACCAGACTTTTCCTGGCAAGGAAAAATCAAATCATCTCCCTATAGAATTTGGGCTTTTCAGGACTGGATGAATTCCTGTAGCGCAGAAAGTCAGAATAAAAACTTACTAGTAGAAGTAGAAGAATATAAATATCGATACCAACAAAGTCAATTAGAACTAACACAAACCAAATCTAAATTAACACAAACGCGAGATGAGTTAGAAAAATCTGCTTCTCAAATCGATACTACCGAAACAACATTATTAGAATCTCAAAAGCAACTCCACGCCACAGAAACAGTATTAGAAGAAACTCAGTCTCAACTGAAAAAGGTTGAACATATTCAATCCAGATTTGATCAAACAGAAAATGAACTAGCTACAGCAAAATCTCAATTAGATAAAACTCAAACTGAGCTAACACAATGCCAGTCAAAACTACATCAGACTGAAAGTGAATTAAAAAAATATCAAGAAATAGAAAAAGAACTTATCCAAACAAAATCTGAACTACACCAAACTCAAGGAGAGCTTGTACAAAATCAGTCACAACTACATCAAACTCAAGAAGAATTAGAACAATTTACTTATAGACTTCGGCAAACAGAATCAGTATGGCATAAATCTCAATCTCAGCTAGAAAAAACAGAAGTATTGTTAGAAAAATCTGAATCTCAAAATAAACAAACTCAAGCAGAATTAGGCAAAGTAAAACATAATTTGTATGAGACTCAAGCTACATTAAAATTTGATCAAAGTCAGCTACACCAAACTCAAGAAGAATGGGAAAATTCTCAGGTTCAGTTAATGGAAAATGAGAAGAGTTTACAACAATGTCATGAGCAGTTGACAAATGCAGAACAAGCACTAGAAAACTCTCACTCACAACTGAAACAAACTCAGGCAGAATTAGGATATACAAAACATAATTTATCTGAAACTAAAAGCGAATTAGTAGTTTACAAACATCAGTTATACCAAACTCAAGAAGAGTGGGAAAACTCTCAAACAAAACTCACAGCAACCGAGGCAATATTACAAGAATCTCAGTCACAGTTACAGGCGAAACAGGCCCAGTTAGTAGAATCTAATTCTCAACTTCAAAAGCATCAACAAGAATTAGAAAAGTCTGAATATGAGTTACAAAAAACTAGCCAAGAATTACAACAAACTCAATCTAAACTAAATCAAACTCAAGCCGAGTTAACAGAATCTAGCTCTCAACTACAAAAGCATCAACAGAAATTAGAAAAATCTGAATCTGAATTGCAAAAAACTAGCCAAGAATTACAACAAACTCAATCTAAACTAAATCAAACTCAAGCCGAGTTAACAGAATCTAATTCTCAACTCAAACAAAAAGAAACAATATTGCAACAATCAGAAACACAACTCAAAGAACTTAAAAAAAATCAGCAGGAATGGGAAATATCCAAATCTCAATTACATAAAACAAAGCAAGAACTGAAGCGCACTAACCTACAAATGCAAGAACTTCAAACAGAATTAGTAGAATCTAATTCACAACTGCAACAAACTGAAACACTATTGCAAAAATCTCACTCTCAAATGAAACAGACAAAAACACTATTAGAAGAGTTTCAAACTCAGCTACATCAAACTGATGAAGAACGAAAAAATCAGCAACTACAATTACAGGAAACTCAGACAGTATTGCAACAAGTTCAGACTCAATGGAGACAGACAGAAATATTATTACAACAATCTCAATCTCAACAACAAAACTCACAGAAAGAATTAGTAAAAATAAAGTCTCAACTAACACAAACTCAGTCAGAATTAGAAAAAATACAGTATCAACAAGCAATTCTGAGAAATTCTAAATCTGAGAGTAAAACAGAATATCAACTATTAGTTTGGGAAGCTTGGTATGCTTACCAAAAAGGTGATTTAGTTGAAATGCAAGAGCGCCTTCAGAAATCTTTGAAATATACTGAAAATTCTAGGACAGAAATAGTAATGGAATGGTTAGATAGTTTTGCGAATTTCTATCAGCAAAAAGGTCTAGAGTTTGATAGTGAGAAACTAACAAGTTCCACAGAATGGCAAAAGTTGATGAAGCGGACAATGAAAATTCAGAATAAAGTTTTAGTAGGTAGTGAAAAGTAAATGGGTAGAGGACAGATTTAATTAAATTGAAAGTTAAACATATAAGAAATGAGCAAAAATACTACATAAATATTCAACAGAAGAAATTAAACCAGAATTTTTGTGAAAAAAATAAAAATTAGGAATATTTGGAACAAATAGAGGTAGGATAAAGTCACTTACTCAGTATAGTTAAATAATTTAATTTTTAGAATTTGATTTTATCGAGGCCTTGGTAATATTACTGAAAAAATTAAGGGGAAAATAAATTAATGGCAGCAACAGTAGAAAAAGAACTAGAAGAAGCTAAGACTAAGTGGCAACAAACTCAGCAGGAGTTGGACAAAACTAAATCCGAGTTGCATGACGTTAGAGAAGAGTTAGAGCGATCGCAATCTCAGTTAGATGAGGTATTGGGGGAGTTGGAGCAAACTCACTTTGAGTTATATCAACTTAAGGAAAAAGGGGAGCAACAGCAGTCGGAGTCAGATGGGGAAGTTAAGCAGGAGTTGGCAGAAACTAAGTCCAAGTTACAGGAGAGTGAGGAGTTATTAGAGCAGTCGCAGTCGCAGTTAGGTGAGACTATGGGGGTTTTGGAAGAGTATCAGTCTCAGATGGAAAAGACGATGGTGACTTTGGAGGAGTCGCAAAGTAAGTTGCAGCAGAAACAGGAAGAGTTAGAGCAGGTGAAGGCAGAGTTAGCACAGAAGCAGTCGGGGCCAGAGTCGGAGTTACAGGAAGAGTTGGAGGAAGCTAAGTCTCAATTACGGGAGAGTGAGGAGTTGTTGGAGCAGTATCAGTCTCAGTTGAGTGAGACTATGGAGGTTTTGGAGCAGTCTCATTCTCAACTTGGGGAAACAATGGGAGTATTGGAACAATCTCAATCCAAATTACAACAAAAGCATCAAGAATTAGAAGATACAAAATCTCAGTTATTGCAGGCCAAAAAAGAACTAGAGAACGTTAGAAATATTCAACCTCAACCATATATAGAAAATACTAAAAATCAGACAGTACCTCTTGATTCAATACCAGCAAAAGGAGCAATTACAGGTTCAGAAATTGCGATTATTCAAAAGTTTATTACTGAAAGGAATGTAATATTTGATGTTGGTGCAAGTATAGGAGAATGGACATTCGAGGTATTACGGCATTGTTCAAATATTGAAGTTCACTTGTTTGAACCCACTCCACATAAATATAGTATTTTAGGAGAAAAAATATCTCAATATTTCCCTGATACAAAAAACATTACTAACTGTTTAGGGATTTCTGAAGCACCAGGAGTTAAAACTTTTTTTAGTTATAAAAGACATCATTTACTAAGTACATTTAAGAGACGAACCCAAGTAGAAAAACAAGGTTGGTTGGAACCTCCAGAACAAATTGGAGTTTTGACAACTACTATTGATAGTTACTGCCAACAAGAAATGATTAGAAGAATTAGTTTCCTTAAAGTGGATGTAGAAGGAGGTGAATTAGATGTTTTATTGGGAGCAAAACAAAGTTTACAGAGAGGAAAAATAGACTACATTCAATTTGAGTATGGTGGTACATATAAAGATGCTCAAATAACTCTTAAGCAAGTATTTGATTATCTGCAAAAATATCGTTACTCAATCTTTAAAGTTTTACAAGACAGACTAGAATATAAACCAGAGTTTGTTCCTAGTGATGAAAACTATCAGTATAGTAATTACTTAGCAGTAAATGAACGTTTTCTAGATAATGTATTAGGTGAAAAGCAGAGACTATTAGATGTACCTCAACTCTGCATTGAACACTCAATTAACCCTAAAGGTGTAATTCATGTAGGAGCACATGAAGGTCAAGAATTCAATTACTACAAAAAAATGGAAGTCAAAAATGTATTATTTATTGAAGCTAATCCTGTTGTCTGTGAACGATTACAAACTAAGGTAGCATCTTATCCAAATGTCAAAACTGTCAATTGTGCAATTAGTAATGAAAATGCTACAGTTGACCTTCATGTAACTTCTAATGAACAAAGTAGTTCAATTCTTCCTCTGAAAAAGCATCAAGAGATTTATCCTCACATTAAAGAAACTCATAAAGTTAAAGTAGAATCTAAAAAATTAGACACATTATTGCAAGAACTAAAACTTAATCCTTCGGACTACAATATACTCAATATTGACATCCAAGGTGCAGAATTATTGGCTTTGCAAGGTGCAACTAATTGGTTACGATATGTTGATGCAATTAATACGGAAGTTAATTATGAAGAACTTTATGAAGGATGTGTATTAATTGATGAATTAGACGAGTTTCTAGACCAAAATGGTTTTCAAAGAGTAGCAACAAAAACTCCCCACCCGTCTTGGGGAGATGCTTTTTATATCAAAAAGCCATTGGTTACGATGTCGCTCCTAAGTAAAGCTCGCTTTGGCAATCAGATATTTTTATATACCCTCTTAAAAATTCATCAAAAAGAACATGATGTACGAGTACAAACAGCACCCTGGGTAGGTCAATATTTATTCGGTCATAACGATCCACCAATTTCTCAAACTTTGCCCGAGTTTGCTGATTCTGGTTTGGCAATTCTTAATGCCAAAGAACCCTACAAAAATGTAGAATTTAGTGGTCCTGTTTATCAACTTCATACTAAGTATTATGCTCCTTATAAAGATTTTTTTCATTCCCTATTTCAACCAGTGCAACAAGTAGAAGTCAGAATGAGAGATGCTGTAAATAAGTTACGAGAGCGTGGTAAAACTATTGTTGGCATACATTTACGACGTGGCGATTACCAAAAACTTCAAAGAAGTTATACTTTTGTTGCTCCCACTGCTTCTTACAAAAAATGGCTAGAAGGTTTGTGGGAAACTTTGGACGAACCAATATTGTTTATTGCAAGTGATGAATTAGCAGGAGTCGTAGGTGATTTTGCTGATTATAATCCGATAACAATCAAAGATTTAGGTGTTCAACTGCCAGAGGCAGATTTTTATCCAGAGTTTTATGTTTTGACCCAATGTGATGTTTTAGCTATTTCTAACAGCACTTTTTCTTTTACCGCAGCAATGCTAAATGAAAATTGCAAGTTTTTCTTCCGTCCTCACTTACAAGCTAAAAAGTTGATTCCTTTCGATCCCTGGAATAGTGAACCTTTATATAAGCATGGGTATGGAACCTGGGAAGAACCGACTCAACAAAGTGATAGTCAATTCTCAACGGAGGTTGTAAGTAAGCCTCGGAGTTCAATCCACAATTTTATTGGCCAATTTGTCAACAGAGGAGATTTAGTTTTTGATGTTGGGGCAAACCAAGGTTTGAAAACCGACTTATATTTAAGTATAGGTGCCAAGGTAATATGTTTTGAACCTCAACCACATTGTGTGGAATTTCTAACAAAAAAATATCAGAATAATCAAGACGTAGCGATCGTCAACAAAGGTTTAGCAGCAAAGTCGGGACAGTTAGAATTGTCAATATGCGATCAAGCAAATGTGTTGTCAACTTTTTCCGAGCAATGGAAAACAGGTCGTTTTGCTAACCAAAAATGGGAGAAGAAAGTCACGGTAGAAGTGACGACTCTAGACGAAATGATTAAAACTTGGGGTCTGCCACAGTTTTGTAAAATTGATGTGGAGGGTTTTGAGCATCAAGTGTTACAAGGACTTTCACAACCTATACCTTATTTATCATTTGAATTTACTATCGAGTTTATCGATAATGCGAAAAAAAGTATTCAACACTTAGTAAGTTTGGGATATAGTCTCTTTAACTTTACTCAAGAGGACCAGTCAAAGCTAGCAATATCTGAATGGGTCGGTGAAGCACAACTTTTTTATTCTATAGAGTCTAAGTCTACTTATCAAAAATCATTATGGGGAAATATTTATGCAAAATATGAATAGTCAATACAGATATTTTTTTACTAACTAAGGAGAATAATAATGAAATGGTTTTTTGGAATTAATGATTTTTCTAATTACTTTGAAAATTACTCGCAACTAATTAAAGTTGCTGTATATACGGCAAATAAAAATACTACCTTGGAGCCATTTTGTATTTATGATGGTCAAGAAAATGAGTTGACTAAATGGCTCAGAGAAAATAATGTCAATATTATTTTTCACCGTACTCCTCACTATCAACAATTAAAACAATCTTTTCCCCATGCTTTACCTACTGCAGCAGGAGCATTTTTGAGAGTAGAAATCCCCAAAATAGTTGAAATTCACGGTATCAAAGATGAGTATGTTTTGTATACAGATTGTGATGTAATGTTTTTTAATGATATGGTTGATTATCTTCAGAATTTAACCTGTAAGTATTTTGCCATAGCGCCACAAGAAAACCCTAATGATTGGGTTAATCAAGTTAACACTGGTGTGATGTATATGAATACTAGAAATCTTTTAGATGTTCATGAAGATTTCAACAAATTTATAGATCAAAATTTAGGTGAATTGTTGCAGCAGTCTTACGATCAAGGAGCTTATAAAAGGTATTTTCGGGGAAAGTGGAATAGGTTAGATTTAACAATGAATTGGAAACCTTACTGGGAAATTAATCAAGAGATTAAGATACTTCATTTTCATGGACCTAAACCTATTCCTAGTCAATTAGAAACAATAAGAAACAATCAGTTACCTTCGAGTCACCCCTATATTACTATGGGATTGATTAATGATAATTTTTGGTATTATGCAAGAGTTTGGCAAGAGACTTATCAATCAATGATTGAGCAATTTAAAACAGAATTGAACTTGATCAATCAAAGTATAGAGATACTTTCATACCGCTTACAGCAGATTAAAGATGAAATGAATTTATATTTAACTGCCTTAGCACAAGTAAAAAAAGAATTACCAAAGTTATGATAACTTAATTGCCAACATCAATCAAACTTAAATCCTCAAGCCATGCGTTTAACAAATCAATTTCTCCTGACTCTACAATTCCTTGATCTTTCAAAGCTATATATGCAGCCATCAACATTTCTGTAATACCCATTGAAGGGTTTAATGCTTTTTCGACCACTGCGAGTGTTTCCTCAACTTGCAAAAACACAGGAACTTCCTCCTCAAAATCTTTCATAAAATCATGTTCATTACGCTCTTGAAAGACAATAGGATTGGTAAAGCCTAAATTCCAATTCTTATGCCATAATATAGGTTGGGCAACAATCCCACGCAAAATGTCAGTAAAACGAAATGATACTGTACTAGGCAAATATAGCAATGGAAAAGAGTCTTTAGTAAAAAATGTTGCCTGAGAATTAAATGGTGTAATTGTTTTAGAGTCCAATACCAAGTTACCTCGATTATGAAAATAACAAGGTGTATTGTTGGTTAATCTATAAATTGCATCCACGTCAGGATCACCATCAGCAAGTCCTTGCCATATTTTTACTTGACAGTTATTAGGAACAGGTATTATTTGACTCATCCATTCAGTAGATTGCTTGACAAATCTCAAAGGCAACCCTCTAGGCCATATCATCTGATGGGTATACCATTGGTAAATATTGATAAAACCTAAGTCTTTTGGTATGCTAAGTGCCTTGTTATCAACTTCAGGAAGAACTATTTTATCTTTGGGAATATTATCATCGTCAGTATCAAAAATTAAAGTTGCTCCCCTTTGAATAGCTGCTAAATACCCTACCATTTTTCGGGAATAATGATGAAAGGGTAATAGCTGACAGAGCTTAAAGTTTAGTAATGCTTGCTGACTAACTGAAATAAAATCTATTCCTTCACAAGACCAATTTAAAGGACTTTTGCGATCGCCAACTACTATAGTGTGCCACTCTGGAAGATTGGCAAAACTCTTAACTGCCTTGGTTGCTTCATTAATTGAAGTGATAATTATATATTGACTCATTTGTTATCAAATTAGGATTTCTTGTTTGTTTGATTAAATATGCAATTTTTTATTCGTTCATTCTAAATTTTTCTTGATTTCTTTTAGCTGACGTTGCCAGTTGTTTAATTCTGTTTGGTACTTTTTAGTAAGCAAATTTTTTTTTTCCTGATTTAATGGCAACTCTAGATTTTTAATGATTTTTATTAGCTCATCATAAATAATTTTCCAATCACAATCATAGTTTCGGTAAATTCCTGGTACATTTGTTTGATCGAACACATAATCTTTGTCTATAAACACAGGAGGTATACCTTCTTCACGAACTTCTCCCCAAAACTTTCCCTGAGATAGGTGTGCATGATTTCCATGTGCTATGCCCGGTTTATTAGCCAACCAACTTAAAAAAGTAAGTCCAGAACCTACTACTGCTATATATGTGTCTACAGCATAAGCCCAATAAATAGTTTCATTCATAGTACAGGTAGTACCATCATATGTTTTAACATTAGAGGGTATAAGTGCTGTAATTTTTTCCATCAACTCTTTTGTGTCAGCCATCCCATCAAAAATGACGGCCATATTTGGATACTCCTGAGAGAGATTTGTGATGATATTGGCATTTCCTTCTATTTGATTTGTCCAACATTTGTTATGGTGACGAAGATTTATCCATAACAGAGGAAAGTATGTCTGAGATTGTTCTACTTTTTCTAGGAAAGACTGACTGCATTTTTTCATGCTAGCTTGGTAGACTCTGCTAGATAATCCTTTTCTAATGCAAGATTCTGTGGCTCTAACTACGAAATAATTTTTATGTAGTATTGTGGAAAATATACTCTGAAAATCTGACACAGATGTGATTTTTTCTTTTGGGATTTCTGGAAAAATTTCGGCTATATCTAATCGATTATGGGGAGCTATCAAAAACTTGTCAACTTTTTCTAAAATTCCAGATTCATATAAATATTGTAGCCCAGCTAGTTCATTCCAAAAGTAGTGTCCTAAATTAAAGTAAGAACCAACTATAGCTGTAATTATCTTATTGTCTTTACTTGATATATAGTTCTTAACAACTGAACCATTAATTACAAATTTTGTTTTAAATTCATCGATTAATAGTTTGTAATCTAATCTTTTTCCCCAAGCAATACTCCAATGAATCACTAAATCAAGTCTAGGTAAATAAATGCCTATTTTTGCTCCATCCCATCCTCCTACTATTAAGTAAAATACTTCACACCCCACAAACCGATAAAAGCACAAAGGAATTCCTCTGTCATTTATATATAGAAAATAAAATGATTGATTACTTTTGAGGATTTTTCCAGTAACTGGACATATTGTATATACATAACCTGTTTCAATAATGCTTTGCTGAAAGTCTCTCGTTTCGTTCAATAAATCCCATGAAGAATTGGTATTTTTTTTGACTTTTTCTGACAGTCTAAATTTAGAGTCGCAAGAATAACCATTAATATAAAGATTTTCTATTGCAATACCCTCACGCCTCATAAATTTAACATTAACCAAAGATAGTTCTGCAGCTTCAATAATTTCTATATTGTCATTAGTTAAATTATTTAAATCAATAACTGTATATTTGCTTGTGACTCTTAAGTGTTCTCGAACTTCTTCTGGATTCAATGCTATTCTATATAAATCATCACAAGCATCAAACTGTGTTTGTTGATTTATGTCTTGCCATATATTTTCAGTTATTTTTCTCAAACTAGGTATCTTTTGAGGTGATTTTTGCCAACAAGTTATAGCTTCATCAATTAAATTTTGTTTTGCCAGACCCACAGAAAAATTATGGAAAAGTTTGATTTTATTTTCCTCGCCCAGTAAAAGATTCTCTAAGGATTCAATGATTTTTATTATCAATCCCTCCCTAGCAAATCTAGTAAGTAATTGAGAGCAATTTATGACTTGCTCTGAATTTAAGTATAAACTTAAGCCATAATATATGACTGCTTTTTCATATTCCCCTTTATTGACTAAATTTTCCACTAGAGTTAACATCTCAGAAATATCATTTCGCCAACAACTGATTTGCTCTTGATTAAATTTTTCAATTTTTTTAAATTCTATATTACTTATATCTATATGTTGTCTTTTTTTCTGATGGTTACCCTGGTAGTATGCATCATGGATGTATACTATATCTGTACCTCTTAATTTTTGTGTTTCATCAGTTGGAATATATGAGGTGACTTCTGATAAATCTTCAAGTTGTGGTCCGTATAAATAAAATTGCTTCTGATTTTCTCCCATGTATATGGAATTACTTCCGTCAGATGTACCAAAATAAATATCATCGTTACTCGCGTTATATGTAGCTGACAATCTTACCCATCCATTGGGGTATAAATCTACAGTTGTTTTCGTGGCTTTTCCGGATATGAAATGCCAGTCTTGCCTGTTAAAGACTGCAATTTGTAGTCCGGATAATCCCCAAATTGCAAAGTCTTTTGTCCCACCATTGCCTACTCTTTTTACAAAAATACTAACGGTGCGTTCTTTTCTACTACCGTTAGCTATTCTTTGCTTAATTAGGTGGAAATCAATTTTAGGTAAATCAATTATACTAATAACTTTATTTTCTCCAGATGTTTCCTCTGGAGACAAAATTTCATTTTCAGCTACTTTGGATATCTGATGAGCATTAATCCAACTTTCATGAGTTAAATTTATACTATTAATTAAACGATTAGTAGAAGCACATTCTACTAACAGTCCAAGACATTTGTGTTTTCCATTAGCAACATCAATCATCGGATTAGGATCGTGATCGATACGAGGTATATCTGCCTCAGTAAATTTAATACTTCCTGTTTCATCAATGTAACTTGCTAATAAAGCTTCTCTAATTAATATAAATTCCTTTTGGTTTATGGTTGATTTAGTTGCCATTTTTTGTAATATTCTTCCTTCATTAGATACTTAATTAATTGTTTGAATTTTCATTAGAAAACTGATTTTGAATCTTAATTTTTCTGCAACACTAATATATCTTGATAACTGGTAAACTTATTCCGCCCACACCACTGACCATAATATTTACCCACTACGCTTAACTCTCGCTCTCGCATCCAACTCAATAGTAAGGTTTCCTTGTAACCAATAGCTGCTTCTGGCATTTGAGGATTACTGGTAAAACACTCTTCCAGTTGATGTACCATTTTATGAGCGCCTCTACCTTTAGCGATCGCTGACTCTGATTCTAGATTTAACAAAAAACAAGTACACAAGCATCGACCACCTGGTTTTAATACTCTAGCAATCTCATTGAGATAATGACGTACTTCCTTTGCCCGCAAATGAGTAAAAACAGAAATCAAAAACACCAGCTCGAAACTTTTATCCTTGTGGGGAAAGATAAAATCCAAAGTTTTGACATTTCCCTCTGGGTTGTACATCTGATTGTAAATATTGACTACCTGAAAGTTAAAATTAGGAAATCTCGAAGTAATCTCTGATTGTGCCCATTTAATTAATTTTTCGGCAATATCAAAACCTACATATCTACCTTGGGGAGTTAGATAATAAGCTAAAGAATAGGCAAGACGACCTACACCACAACCAACATCCAATACTTTGTCGTTAGCTTCTAGACCCACCCTCTGGATAAAATAGCCGAGAAAGTCGAAGGCCACATCTGTGAAATGATCCCCGACAAATTTAATATATTCTTGACTGGGAAGAGGTATTGAGGGGTCTAATACATTAGGCATTATTCCACCTGCTTGCCCTTGGTATATGGGAGTTAATACTACTAAAGAATTTTTAAGTTGTTGCTGCTGTTGAGGAGTCAGAGATATTTTAATAATGTATCTTGCTTTGTCTGTTCCTAGAATGTTGGGATAATTCTTATTGACATCAGGAGAAGGCAGACTGTGAGATATTTCCAAATTACTAAATTCTTGGCCTGCAACAGTAACTTGGATTCTATCTAATGGCTTCTTGTCAAAGGAAACTACCCAGCCTTCTAAATGTACTACTCCATTTATAATGACTGATTTTTCTAGTCTACCTAAAGTTGATAAGGGGTCAGTTGGTTTTAAAAATTTCATTTTCTGATATAGCCTTTCATTCTTGCTTAGTGAAATTTAGATTAAATCTAGGATAGTTTAGCATCAAATCAGCAAATCCTATTTAGAAGTTGGTATTTGCCCACTCTACAACTACTAATTAGGACGTTGCATTTTTTTCTGATGTAAAATGACGATCGCCTCCAGCATTTCTCCTACTCTTTTCTCAAAAGTATGATTCTCTCGGATATATTTTGCTAACTCTAATTTTTCTCCAATATTCTGACTTTTTTGCTGTAAACAATTTTCTACTACTTTTGGTAAATCTTCTCTAGAATTATAAGTAGAAATTTTATCTCCAAACACTTTTTTTAAACCTGAAATTTTGTCAGAAATAATTGTTGCTCCACAAGCAGCAGCATCAAATAAACGATTGGAAATAAATCCTTTTTTTCGCATAGTATCCCAATGGTCGTTTAATAACACGCCACATTTACTGTAATAACGTCGTAAAATTTCATTGGGAATATATTCTCCTTTTAAATAACCACTGGGCAATAAATTTTCCCAGTTTGTACCATAAACATCTATTTTTAAACCTGCTTCGACGGCATCTTTTACTATCTGGCGATAAACTTTGCGAGAGTTACCGACAAACAATATTTCTCCTCCTTCTTCATAACCTTCTTTGTCTGGATAAAACAAATTTTTGTCGGTACATTGGAGCAAAGTTTGTACTGGAACTTTTACTTGTTTTTGCAACTCTTCGGCGTAGGAATAGGAGGCTACAAATACTTGGTCATATTCTTCATATTCCTCTAACTCAACTTTATCTGGATGACTAATATTCCACATCAAATTAATGTGATAAGACTTTGGTTGATAACGACTCAAACCACGAATCACAATTGCCACATCATCTCCAAAACTTTTCGGCGTTTCCCATTCTGGCAAAATATCAATTCTGACGGAATGACCTAATATTTCAAATTGCCGTTTCATAGCTAAGGCATAATGATAATCTCCCCATTCTTGCGCCTGCTTCCAGTCAGGAACTCCGATTTTTATGCCGATGCGGAAACTATTACTCATTTTTTCGCGTAAGGCAGTAAATACTGTTTGGGCACGATGTTTGTATGTGTGTTGTTCCTCAACTATTTTCTGTAATTCTGCCACTTTTGCTAATCTTAGTTCCTCATTTGTTAGGTACTCCCGTAATAAATTTTCCAGAGATTCGCGGGAATTATAAGTAGGCAATATTCCATCGAAAGATTCTTGATTTCCTAATTCTCCATTTGTCACAACTAATGCACCAGAAATAATGGCATCAAATACTCGTGAATTTGTGGAACCCCATTGTTTTGTCACTGAGTTAGCATCATCAATTACTATTTTTGTCGAAGCATAAACTTTGGGCATATCTGTATAAGGCAAGAGTCCGCGATTATACTTTTTAAACTT